>CAYYGI010000021.1:0-9746 GCA_964471085.1 uncultured Acidimicrobiaceae bacterium | reverse complement strand
TGCATCCCTTGGAGTGTCGAGTGCCGCCCGAACACCCATGAGCACAGCGGCATCGACGTTGCCGCCACTCTCGATGGGTGCTGCGTGGAGAGCCCCGGAGCTATCTTCGATCTCTACGAACGCTCCTGTCGCAGACTCCACCACGGCGACGCTCTCAATGTACTTTCTCTGTCCGGCATCTGATTGGAAGTGGGTTGGCGTGAGACGAAAGTCGTCCTTCGGGAGGAGATCAAGGAGACCTCGGCCGAGACCCATTCGCCGTTGCTGTGGCACGCGCCGCTCTCCTTTCGAGATCCTGGCGGACCTCTGTAGGATCACACCGATATTGGGCGTTGCAATGTCAGTCATGTCAGGTGCCATTTAGCCGCCGGAGCGAGAGGAGGGAGAGGATCGTGTCACCCGGACTGTGGTGCGTCAAATTCTCTCACGGGAACGAACCATGATACAGGCATCCATCAGAGCGGGTATGCCCAACTCGTGTACACGCTTGCGTACCAGGTCATCAGCAGCACCAGGTTGAATCCAAACCGCTACGTCCGGTATCAGAACGACTTCGTCCAACAACTGAAGTGTCCGGGCTGGAGGAATCACAATGTTGACAATGTCCGGCGGCTCCGGAAGATCGAGAACGGAGTGAAACGCAGGATCACCATCGACAGTAGAGCTCCGTGCATTGACGGCAGCGACTCGGTAGCCCTTCGCCTTGAGATCTCGGTAGATCTTCCCACCGTACTTCCCGCGTTCATTCGTCGCCCCTACAACAGCGATGAGCACATTGGGGATGTCAAGACGAAGAGAGACTGGGTCATCCATGCCGTTCCTAACCATACGCGTGTGCTCCTATTCCCCGGTGTCTCTCTCGCCAGGTGTCGTGATGACAGCTCCCACGGTCGCAAAGAGGATCTCGAGATCGAGCTTCGTTGTACGAGTTTCGACGTACCGTTTATCCCACTCGGTCCGCGCTTCGAAAGCAATCGAGTCCCGGCCATGGATCTGAGCAAGCCCAGTGACCCCTGGCTTGACTTCGAATCTCGGGTGTTCAATCCCAATTATCTCAGCTTCCTCGCGCACGAGCGGTCTCGGGCCGACGAGCGACATCGAGCCGCGAAGCACGTTCCACAAGTTCGGGATCTCATCGATAGACCACTTCCGAAGCGTGCCACCGATGTTCGTAATGCGGGGGTCATCGTCAATCTTGATGGTGTACTCACTGTCGGGCGCACCCGTCCTGCGCAGTTCCTCCAAGTGTCGCTTGAACACAGCACCATCGTCATCGAAAGCCATTGTGCGCAACTTGACCATCCAGAAAAGGTCACCATCACGCCCAACTCGTCGTTGCCGGAAGAACACAGGACCCGGTGAATCACGTTTTATCGCGATGGCCGCACCCAGAATCACAGGAAGGAGAAGAAACAACGCGACCATTGCACCAGCAATGTCAAACGAACGCTTCATTGCCTGATATCCGTGCGAAACCTCAGACTCGTCGCCATCTTTCAACAACGCCCCAGCGACGAGAGCAGAGAGCGCCACGACCTCGGCTACAGCAAAGGCAATCACGACATGAATAATCGGATCGTCAAACGGCAGCGCAATCATTACTCCACCCGCGCCGAGAGCCAGGAGCCATGCAATGCCGAGGCGGAAGGACTGGCCTTTCGCTACGAGAATCTGCCCTATGAAAAGGGCACCCGATGCGAGAACAACGCCAGCACCCGCAATACCTGCAACAAGAGGTGTTGGGGCGAAGTCCGGCCCGAACGCGACACCTACAAGAATCGGTCCAAGCATTGCTCCAAGGAGACCCCCCACTCCCGCGAGTACGAGTGATGCTGCTGCTATGCCGCGCGCCCAGGAACGCAACTCCTGGCGCTCGTCGCGCACAGCCATCTGTGTGAAAGAAGGCAGAATCCTTGCGATCAAGTTGTACCCAAGCGTCAGCGGGGCACGGGCAATTAGTAGCGTTGCATAGACGATTGAAAATTCTGTGTACGTGGCTCCAAGGCGCGACGCTACGAGTGGACCGGCGAGCAGCAATGCCTGGGACGCAGCAGCAGCGAGGACAAGACCTCCAAGGAGCCCGCTCTCCTGGGCACCGACAGGCTCGGCGCTGGCAACCTCTTCAGGCTCGTTTCGAGGCTGCCTCCAAGGCCGCCACAGTATGATGACCAATGGGCCAAGGACGTGAGCCCAAGCAAACCCGATGACCGACGGCGCTACGATCACCACCGCGACGGCAATAGCCAGACGAAACATTGACGCTCCGGCGGACGCGAACCCGTAGGCTCGGAAACGCCGAGTGCCAGCAAGATAGCCCCGGCCAACAGCAAAGAAGAAGTGCATGATCACGCTTGCCACCACGAACATTGTTAGGGCCGTACGCGTCTCCAACTCTGCGAAGTAGGCGTCACCAGCCACACTGACCACAAAGGCTGCTCCAACGGCTGTCGTTGCGGCGAGTGCAACGCCACGAGCAGGGACTACCCACCCACGAGCTCCAAGCGTCAACCGGCGGATCACGAACTGCTCGATGGGGAGGAGCACGATCACGAATGCAAGAAAGTGCGCTGTCAGGAGCACCCCAATCGGAGCGAAACCCTCAACACCTAAAGAGCGGCCACCAAGAAACTGGAATATATAGCCACCGAGACCAGCCACAAGGCCGCCTCCGACAATCGCGAGGGTGCCGTCACTGCGCATGTACGCGTAGCGCTCAGCGCGCGACGGTTGTTCTTCATCGGCACACTGTCTCTGCTCGTCCAAGAACCCTCGCTTCGGAACTATGAGAGTACCTACTACTCGATCGTGAGCGGGGTTCTGCTAGCTGGGGCTTCATCTCCCAGGGGTTGAGCCTGTACATCCGGGGCACCAGAAGGAGGGCCCGTGAGTTCTGCGACGCAGCACCGACTATCGGAGGTCACTATTTAAGCTTTCGACCCATGCCCTCCTCTTCCCGAGACACTGGCTCATCGCGGCCCTTCCTCGCGGCCTTTGCTTCCGCAATGCTGCCCGGGATCGGACACTTTATTGCAGGAGATTCTCGACGGGGTTGGCGGCTCCTAGCCATTGATGTTCTGCTTCTCGCAACCCTCCTGTTTTTCTTGCGAGACGCTCTCTCCAACAAGTTCGCGCTCGTTGCACTCTGGCTCGACCCCGCCACACTCGTTGCCATGATGGTCGCCAACATCCTTCTCCTCGGATACCGGGTGTGGGCAGCGAGCGACGCGTACCAGATCGCAAAGAAACGAAACCCGCTCTCGAAGCCACGACCACCCGGCTCTGTACTCGTGGGTGCTGTCGTTCTTGGGGCGGTGCTATTTGTGCCACACGCGGTCTTTGGCTACTACGACCTCATCCAATACGACCTCCTCACGACCGTCTTCCAGGAGGAGACTGCTGCGCGTGCCGCTGAGTCGTTTACTCCCCTCGCACCCCTCGCTACCACGGACACCACTCATAAGACCGTTACTTCTCCACTCCCCGACGCAACCACGATCCCGCCTCAACCCACCATACTCACAGAGAACGAGAGGCTCAACATACTCCTCATTGGGAGCGATGCAGGAGTGGGGCGGAGAGGCATTCGCACGGACACGATGATCACTGTCTCCCTTGACCCCGCCACTGGCGAAGCCGCTATGTTCTCGATTCCCCGGAATTGGACTCACGCGCCACTCCCCGAGGGGATGGGGATCTGGGACTGCAACTGCTATCCCGAACTCATCAACGAACTCTGGGAGATGGGAGAGCGATATCCGGATCACTTCCCCGGTCCCGGTACTCCCTCGGAGAACGCTGTGAAGGGTGTCGTAAGTGAGTTTCTCGGTATCCCGATCCATTATTACGCGATGGTGGATCTTGCCGGATTTGTACAGATCGTCGATGCTCTCGGCGGTATCGAGATGTATGTTCCCACGAAGATCCTTGACGAGGAGTACCCGCATGAGGACGGGACGGTTATGCGGCTTGAAATCCCCCAGGGATGGCAGAGAATGGATGGCCACATCGCTCTCGCATATGCCCGTACAAGAGATCAGGATTCTGACTACTCCCGTATGAACAGGCAACGCTGTGTCATTGAGGCGATGGTCGAGCAAGCCGACCCTGTCTCCCTCATCCTCAACTTCAGGAGTCTCGCTGACGTCATCAAGCGAACGATGATGACAGACATCCCAATCGATGCTCTCCCACAACTGATCGAGCTCCTCCCCTCTCTTGATATCGCCAACATCGTCTCCCTCCGGTTTATCCCTCCGGAGTATCACCTCAAGTACAGGGAGGACGGGAAGCTTGGACGTATCGCGAACATCGACCTTATACACGAACACGTCCAGCTTGTGATCACCGACCCGCAGCGAGCGATCATCGAACTCGGCATCGAGCAACTCGAGGACGTCTGTGGTGATCCGACCGCCTAGCCACCGGACCACTCGTTGCACCTTTGATGCGCGCACTCCCCTATCGTCTTGAAGGTGAAACTCCTTCTGCGCGCCGCAGCAACAGGTGGCATCGTCTGGCTCACCTTCGAGGTAATCGATGGGCTCACTTTCGGAGGTGACTGGCTCGCTCTTGCCCTCATCGTCGCACTCCTCGGATTCGCTAATGCCTTCGTTCGCCCGATCCTGAAGTTCTTTGCACTCCCGGCTCGCATCCTCACACTGGGCCTTGCAACGTTGATGATCAACCTTGCCCTCGTCATCACTGTGTTCTGGATCGCAGGAGCCTTTGGCGTTGATGTCTCTACTACGGGGTGGGCGGCAACGATCCTGGGCGCACTCATGATCACGGTCCTCTCTTCGATCGTGTCTGTCGTTATCAAGGACTAATCATGGTTCGCCGAAAACACGCAGCAAACATCGCTGGACTCATCACTGGCCTCCGGTTCGCGTCGAAGTCCCTCGAACCCTCCCTTCACCCGAGATCTTCCGTGGATCAAGGCCTCATCATGGCGGGGAGCTTCGTCACTGGATTTCTCGCCGGATCGACAGCAGCTCGAATAGTGGGAGCATTCCCCGTTATTGCCGGTGCCTCCGTCCTGCGAATTGCTGGCATCGCGATCACCGGAACACGCTCGACCACAAGCCTGAGGAATATTGATCAACCTATGACGGGGCGAGATGACACCGCTGTTGCGTGGAGTGAGGTCGGTGCTGACGTCTTGGAGTCAGTGGCCTTTGCAACAACGGCTTCGCATCGTGCCCTTCCCCGATTCGACTTTGCCGCTGGCGTGGTAGTCGCTGCCTCAACTGGCATCGAAGCCCAAGCAGCCATCGCAGCTCGTGATGAGAACATCGATACCAGATATCTTGTTGCTGCGTGTCTGACCGCAACAGGTCTCGTTGGCAGCACTTTTGGTGTTTTTGCAGGCTTTCGAGACACAGCCCGACGTGCTCGCTTCGCGACCGGTGCCACAGGAGCTGCTGGCACGGTGATCTCTGCTGGTACCGTTCTCGGAATCATCGGCGTTCTCGGGATCGGTGGGACATTCGCGCTCCGCCGTGCTGCCACTTCAATCGCTGCGAGTGACCGAACCGTCGAAATAGCTTACTCCGAGCCTCCGGAGAGTTCGACCGTCACTGGCGGGAAGTACAGCCTTGTCCCCTTCGAAACTCTTGGTGTGCACGGGCGGCGTCTCGTGTCCGAGATCACGACTCGCGACACGATCCAAACGATCATGGGCACACGGGACTCTCAGACTCCTGTGCGGATCTTCGTAGGCTTGGAATCAGCCGTCTCCGCTAAAGAACAGGTCGAGTTAGCAATACAAGAGATGAGACGGGCAGGTGGATTCGAACGCTCGACCATTGTTGCTGCGTCCCCGTCCGGGAGTGGCTATGTCAACTATACGGCCATCGAAGCAGCCGAGCTGATGGCTCGCGGGGACATCGCAACCGTTGCAATCCAGTATGGAAATCTTCCTTCGATGCTTTCGATGCGCAAGGCGGACCGTGCCGCAGAGTTCTACGGAGACCTCGTCAAGCGTATCAGGAGCGAAATCAACGCTGTCGGGAGAGAGATAGCGTTCTATGCATATGGCGAAAGTCTCGGTGCCTGGACGAGTCAGGCTGGTCTTGACACAGTCTCGGACAGCTCCTATCTCATCGTCGATGGCGCACTCTGGATTGGTACGCCACATGGGTCCCCGCTCTTTGATCGGCTCACACAAGAGGGTGTTCCCGTTTTCGACAGACTCTCGCAACTTGAGGACTACGTCGAAGACGGAAACCAGGAACCCGCATGGGTCTTCCTTAACCATGACAACGATCCAGTAGTGAAGTTCACAGTCTCAATGTTCCACACGATGCCTGAGTGGTTCAAGTCGCCCGATCGAAGACGTGGCGTCAACCCGCGGCAGCGGTGGCTTCCGGGTATCGCATTCTGGCAGGGACTCATCGACACGAAGAACGCTTCCAACATCATCCCTGGCCACTTCGAAGCGACAGGCCACGACTACCGGGCAGACCTTGCGTCCTTCGTCCGAGCCGCGTTCCGCTTCCGGGATGTAACCGCTGACCAGATGGAGCGTATCGAGAGAGAACTGCGTTCCTCTGAGATCAAGCGCGCTGAGAACATTGCTTTCGGGAAACATAGGGATGAGATCACACACTCGCAGGAGGAACCTGCACTCTAGCTATCTACCTGGCACCCCTTCAGGTACTCGGACACGTCCAGTTCCCTGCCCAGGGAGCGCACAACGTTCAGCCCGATCCACAGAATGATCCCCACCGAGACCCCGAATCCGATGACAGGCCAGGCAATAATCGAGAAATCGTAGCCTCGTGGCTGAATATCGAGGGTGATGGCACCGAACAGATGCAAGCTACACACGAAGAATCCTCCGTATGCAGGCTATAGCTCGAATCTTCGCATCGTGTAGCGCAGAGACAGGTATTGCGAGCCTGTCTCTAATGCGCAACAAACCCGACTTGCTGTATCGCCTTTGAGTGACCTCGGATGTCACCGTTCAGTGACATACTGGTAATCCTAGAGGAGGACATATGAGCACGAGCGACGATCTCCATGTCGTATTCGGAACAGGCGCTATCGGAATGGCGCTCATCGAAGAACTGCATGCGAGCGGCAAGACCGTAAGGGCGGTCAATAGTTCGGGTGAAGCGACCGTTCCCGAAGGTCTTGAAGTCGTAGGCGGCGACGCAACGGATCACGAGTTCGCGGCGCGCGCGAGTACGGGCGCCGATGTCGTCTACTTCTGTCTCAACCCTCCTTACACGAGTTGGCCTGAGATGTTTCCACCGCTCCAGGCCGGAGTGGTCGCTGGCGCTATCTCCGCGGGTGCAAAGTTGGTTGTTATGGACAACCTCTACATGTACGGGCCAACAGACGGCCAGCCACTCACTGAAGGCCTCCCGTACGAAGCGACCACGCGAAAAGGAGTCGTGCGCGCGAGGATGTCCGAGGATCTGATAGCGGTACACGAAGCTGGGACCGTGCAAGTAGCTATTGGGCGAGCTTCGGACTACTTCAGCCCGAGGGGAGTGCGCTCTGCAATGGGATCCACCGTTTTTTACCCGGCACTCGCTGGCAAGAAGGCTCGCCTTCCAGGCAAGCCGGAGATGCCGCACACATACTCGTACATACCGGACATTGCAAAAGGCCTCGCCGTGCTGGGTGAGCACGATGAGGCTCTTGGCCGGGTGTGGCATCTCCCCAATGCAGAGACGTTGACAACCCAGGCCTTCGTCGAGATGGTCTACAAGGCCTCGGAGAGCAGACCGAAGCTCTCCGGCACTCCCCGGTTCATCCTCAAGCTCGTGGGAAGACGCGTCCCCGAAGTTGGCGAGATCATCGAGATGCTCTACGAGTTCGAGGAACCCTTCATCGTCGACCACAGCCTCTTCGAGGCCGCGTTTGGGAACCACGCGACTCCGCTGAACGAAGCGATTCGCGCGACTGTGGAGTGGTACCGAACCCACCCGGAGCAAGCTACGTGACGGCGACGAACGCCGCGCCGGGCACACGCGACAAGGAGGCGACCAGACGCCGACTCGTTGACGCCGTTGGCACTCTCCTCGCCCGGAAAGGCTTCGGCGCGCTCGGTGTCAACGCAGTGGCAACCGAGGCTGGAGTCGACAAGGTGCTCATCTACCGCTACTTCGGCGGTATGTCCGATCTGCTCCGCGCATTCGGCCAGAGCAGCGACTTCTGGCCCAGCATCGAAGAAGTCGTCGGAGAGGACTTCGCCGAGACCATGGGGCTACCCCTCGGCGAACGATGGGCGTTGGGCTTGAGCCGCTACGCCCGGTCTCTCCGGTGCCGACCCGTCACCAAGGAGATCCTGGCATGGGAACAGGTCGAGCAGAACGCCCTTATCGAAATCCTCCGGGAAGCAAGAGATCAGTGGTTCGAGGAGCTGATGGCCCTCTTCCCCGACGACAACGACGCCACTGACGCAGACCTCGTAAGCACCATCCTTCTCATTGTTGGTGCCATCCACTACTTCATCGTGCTAAGCCGATTCCGATCCGACTTCAGTGGAATGCGCCTCGACACCGACGAAGGATGGGATCACATCGACGAAGTGATCCGCACAATGTGCCGCGCCACGCTCCAAGAGTCGTGATCGGTGTTACTGGGCGATCATACCTCCATCAGCGACAAGCATGTGTCCGGTGACGAAGGAAGCTGCGTCAGAACAGAGCCAAACGACGATCTCGGCCATCTCCCTCGGTTGGCCCATCCGTCCCATTGGCGTGGAAGCCAGGATGCCCTCTATCATTTCAGGTGCTTGCGCTATGATCCCATCAAGCATCGGTGTCTGGATCACTCCTGGGCACAGCGCGTTCACGCGGATATTGGTCGTGGCATTCTCCAATGCGGCATTCCTGGTGAGTCCGTTGACGCCGTGCTTCGAGGCGACGTACGGACCTAAGTCGACGATGCCGACATGTCCGGCAACAGAAGAGGTATTGACGATCGCTCCCCCGCCTTGAGCAATCATCACCGGAATCTGGTACTTCATACCCAAGAAGACACCTCTCAGGTTGACAGCCATGACCCGATCGTAGTCTTCGGTGGTCTGGTCACCGATCGGTGCCAATATCCCGTCGATACCCGCGTTGTTGTTCACGTAGTCGAGCCGCCCAAACGTGGAAACAGTGGTCTCCACCATCGCCTTCACCTGTGCTTCGTCAGACACATCGCACTCAATGAAGATAGCCGAACCGCCACCCGATGTAATCATGCTGACAGTCTCTTGGCCACCGTCGACAAGCACATCCGAGACTGCGACCGAAGCTCCCCGTTCAGCGAATAGAATCGCTGTCGCTCTCCCAATTCCAGACGCGGCCCCGGTGACGAGCGCTACCTTGCCTTGCATGGTGTCCATCATAACCATTCTTTCCCGGCGTTTCTGCCGTATTGCTGACTTGTTTCACTCTACCAAATAGGGTGGAGATTCACAAAAGCAGTTGCTGGAGTCAGAGTCAAACGGGTTGCTGACCAGTTGGGCTCCGGCATCGAGACGACACAAGAAGCGACGACCAATGCCAGCTATCCAGGAGATACAGGCTGACCGGTCAACGGACCTCCCTCCCCCTACAGTGTCAATGGCCGCCGACAGCAGCTAATGGGCAATCGCCATTTCCCCAGAACGGCCAGACGTGAGATTCCTTGGAAAGGGGGATCTCCTCACGCGCCGGGTTGCTCCGACCTCACGCCTTCGAAACGCGCGAAGTCACGGTCGTAGGTGACGATCACACAACGGTGCTCGATAGAGAGCGCTGCAA
>CAYYGI010000020.1:9457-11536 GCA_964471085.1 uncultured Acidimicrobiaceae bacterium | reverse complement strand
AGAGGGATCACTCGCTCCTCTTGCATCAGTCCACCGTGGTAGCCCACGAGGCGGTCGTCACTCCGATCATAAAAGATAGCGTATCCGTCATCAGGGAAGAGGATTCCATCCGGCATGCGAGCTTCGAACTGAGCATGCAGCGGTCCTGGGCCCCAGAGTTCGAGGAGTTCAGAGCGGGGAACCCATGTTGCAGGGATGCCGTCGGCCAGGGGGGCACCGTCACCTTTGATGAAGATGCCACGCGCTGCACCGTAGAGAGTGAGACCCTTCTGCGCGTCTTTGCTGAGCCTGATCTTGTGCTGTTCTTGTACATCGATGTGTCCATGGTCCGCGCTTCCGACAAGAGCAACGTTGGTAGCGAGGCGATTCGAGAGGCCCCGCCAGATCTCGTTCACAATCCGCATTGCCTCGGCGTACTCCTCTGATGCCTGACCAGCGAGGTGGGCAGCGAAGTCGACGTGAGGGAGATACAGGAACACGAGTCGCCCTGCTTCTGAGGCAAGATTGAGCGTGACATCAATGGCCTCCTCGCTTGACCAGTACGGCTCAAATCGTGTGCCTCGATAGAGCGTTCTTGTCAGCGGTGTCCGATCGAAATACCCTGGTTGAACGACGATCGTCTCCCTCCCAGCCTTGGCGAGCCGCTCCCCGAGAATCGGAGCCGGGAGGAGAGCATCGTAATCGAGGTCGAGCTTCCCCCCCTGCAAGGTGGTCATATGGATCGTGTTGACGACCCGGCCTACCTCCTCCATCCAGAGGAGATATGCTGTCAGCCCGTGCTGACTCGGTGGGAGGCCGGTGGCAACCGAGGCGAGGCTGACGGTCGTCGTGTATGGGAAGGGAGCATCGATATCTCCCCGATGGGAGGCAGCGAGATCGGACGCACCCGGATGGTCGAGCTGGTGGCTCCCGAGACCGTCGAACAAGACAAAAACGTACGTGTCTGCGGTGCCAATCTTGGCGCTCAGCTCTGGAGAGAGCGCGGGGGAAGCTGAACTCCCTGTGAGGCGGAGTTCTAGCTCAGCGATGAGGTTGACAAGGCTCCCCCCCTCATAATTCGGTACGATAATCTGTGACATGAACGGAACGTAGCACGCGATCTGTGTTACGACACAGGCTCGCAATTGGGGTTGCGATTGTGGGGAACGTAAACTTCCGACGCTGGCGGCTAATGGCCGGAACGAATGTGGAGGATTCCCCCGGTGCTCAATCAGTATTACAGCGACTATCTTATGGTTGCTGGGTTTATGCTCGTAGGCGTCCTGCTCGTGGGTGCAGCAGTTATGACGAGTCGGGTTATTGCACCGCGTGCACCGGGCGGGCTCAAGGACGTTGCCTACGAGTCCGGTATGGAACCTATTGGTGACGAGTGGAATCAGAGCCACATTCGTTATTACATCTTTGCGCTCGTCTTCCTCGTTTTTGCTGTTGAAGCCGTCTTCCTCTTCCCGTGGGCGATCCAACTCGAGTACTTCGACTCCATTGGTAAGGGCCTCCAGAATCTGGTGAAGATGTTCATCTTCCTCTTCGTTCTGCTCCTTGGTCTCCTCGACGCTCTCCGCAAGGGGGTTCTCAAGTGGGAGTGATCGAGAAGTTTGGTGCCCCCAAGCCGCTGTCTTGGCTCCTTAACTGGTCCCGGAAGTACTCGCTGTGGTACTTCCAGTTCGGTCTTGCCTGTTGTGCTATTGAGGTGATGGCAGTGGCCGGTCCCCGGTACGACTTTATGCGATTCGGGATTGTCCCTCTCCCTGCTTCTCCTCGCCAGTCAGACCTGATGGTTGTTGCGGGGACAGTCACCGACAAGATGGCGCCTGCGGTCAAGCGCCTCTACGAGCAGATGCCGGAGCCGAAGTACGTGATCTCGATGGGGTCGTGCGCAAACACGGGTGGTCCATACTGGGACTCATACTCGGTCACGAAGGGTGTTGACCAGATCATGCCGGTTGATGTGTACGTGCCTGGTTGCCCCCCAAGGCCCGAGGCGCTCCTTGAAGGCATCATCATGTTGCAGGAGAAGATCACGAACGAGGACGTGCAGGAGAAGTGGAGGGGGAACCATGAGCGTCCAGCCTGACACTG
>CAYYGI010000020.1:0-9357 GCA_964471085.1 uncultured Acidimicrobiaceae bacterium | reverse complement strand
TGGCGCGGCGAGTGAGGCGATTCCGCTCGATGAGTACGCTGCTGCAATTACTGAGCGTCTCGGGGCTGAACGCTTCGTAGTCGAGTTCGATACTGCAAGGGTCTTCGTCGCGAAAGAGGAGTGGGTCAAGACCATCAACGCGGCCCGAGAGGAGTTGCCGTTCTTCTCGTGGCTCTCAGCTATCGACTGGTCCAAAGAGACCGAGGTCGGAGAAGGTGTAGCCGCACCTGATGAACTCGAGGAACGCTTCGAGGTCATGTGCAGGCTCTCCTCGGTGACTGACGACAAGGCGATCATCTTCTTTGCCACACTCCCCAAGGATGACGCGACTATCGGCTCTCTCACTGCAACCATTGGTGGTGCAGAGTGGCACGAGCGTGAGACCCACGAGATGTTCGGGATCATGTTCGAAGGGAACGAGAACCTTATCCCGTTGTATCTCCCTGACGACTTCATCGGGAATCCCCTCCTGAAGTCCTACCCGCTGATAGCGAGAGAGATCAAGCCGTGGCCAGGTGACGTCGATGTGGAGCCCCTCCCACCAGCAGATGACGACGGAGGTGGAACATGACCTCGCGCCAGATGATGCATCGTGCCGAGACCGCTGTCTCTCTGGAGCTCGAAACGCCGGGGATGACGCTCAACATTGGCCCACAGCATCCCTCCACTCACGGTGTGCTCCGCCTTGTGGCGAAAGTCAGCGGGGAGCGTGTCAATAGTGTTGAACCGGTTATCGGGTACATGCACCGCGGATACGAGAAGCTCGCAGAAGTCCGTACATACGCTCAGATCACGGCGCTTGTCAACCGTATTGACTGGGTGTCAGGTTTTGCAAACGAGGTTCCCTTCATACTCGGTGTTGAGAGACTCGTCGGTGTTGAGCCAACCGAGCGCGCGCAGTGGATCCGCTTGATTCTCAGTGAGCTCGCCAGGATCTCCTCTCACCTCGTGTTCACGTCCTCCTTCCCCCTGGAACTGGGTGCATCGACTCCCCTTATGCACGTGCTTCGCGACCGCGAGCACATTCTGGAACTCATCGAGGACGTCACAGGTGGCCGATTCCATCCAAACTTCAACCGTGTTGGGGGTGTCAAGCCCGCATACGGAGGAGGATCGAAGGCGAAGAAGCAGTCGATGGACCTCCCCGCTGGGTTCTTCCACCGGACGCTTAGGGCAATGGATCGCATAGTCGAGACGTGTGAGACGTTAGACACCCTCGTCACCGGCAACGAGGTGATCAGAGCCCGCTCGATCGGTATTGGGGTGATCCCGAGCGAGAAAGCTATCGAGTACGGGCTCTCCGGGCCAAACCTGAGGGCATCGGGAGTTGCGTACGATCTGCGCAAAGTCGAGAACTACCTCCCGTACGACAAGGTTGACTTCAACGTCATCAGCCGTACAGGGGGGGACAGTTTCGATCGCTACCTTGTTCGTGTCGACGAGATCCGCGAATCGGTCAAGATCATCCGCCAAGCAGTCGACCTCATCCCCGCAGGCCCCCTGCAAGCGAAGGTTCCGAGAGTGCTCAAGGTTCCTGAGGGCCAGGTCTACTCACGCGCAGAGAATCCGAAGGGGGAGTTCGGTTACTACATCGTGTCTGAGGGTGGGAAGATTCCGTACCGACTCAAAATCCGATCAACTTCTTTCTCGAACCTCACAATCCTGCCTTGGATTCTTGAAGGCCAACTCATCCCCGATCTCGTCGCTATCTTGGGGTCTTTCGACTTCGTGCTCGGAGATGTCGACCGATGAACATGTTGATCGAGCTCGTTCTCACCGTCGCGGTGGTACTCGTGATCGTGCTGAGTGCAGCGCTTCTCACCATCTACGCGGAGCTCAAGCTCGGATCACACATGCAGGCGAGGATTGGTCCGTACTACGCGGGAGGTCGCTGGGGTTGGGCACAGCCACTTGCAGATGGTGCGAAATTCCTCCAGAAGGAAGATCTCGTACCAGCAAAGGCTGATCGCCGTGTATTCAGAGCTGCACCGTACGTGGTGATGATCTCCTCGATCGGTATCTTCGCCGTCATTCCTGCCGGACCGGACCTCGTTGCAGTTGATCTCGAGCTCGGCGTGTACTTCGTCCTTGCAATCTCGGCGCTCTCGACTCTTGGAGTGCTGATGGCTGGTTGGTCGTCGGCGAACAAGTACTCGCTTATTGGTGGGTTGCGAGCTGCCGGTCAGTTGATTGCGTACGAGATTCCCCTGATCCTTACTGTTGTAGCAGTCGTGATTCAGGCCGAGACGATGTCGCTCACGGGGATCGTTGAGGCACAGAAGCAGACTCTCTTTGTCTTTGGGGGCTTCGACATTGCTCTCCCCTTCATCCTCACCGGCCAGATCGTCAGTTTCGTTATCTTCATGGTTGCAGCGATTGCAGAGCTCTCGAGAATCCCATTCGATATGCCGATCGCTGAGTCCGAGCTCACGATGGGCTACCTCACTGAGTACTCCGGGATCCGCTTCACGATGTTCTTCCTCGGCGAGTACGCATCGATCGTTGGGTTCAGCGCCATTGCCGCAACACTCTTCCTCGGTGGATATGGGGCACCCTTCCTCCCCGACGCGATGGGGAACTTCGTGGGTCCGTTGATTCTTGGGGTCAAGGTCGCTGCGCTCGTGTTCTTCATCATCTGGATCCGCTTCACATGGCCGAGGTTGCGTGAGGATCAACTCCAGGTCCTCGCATGGCGTTGGCTCATCCCGATCGCTCTCCTGAACGTCGGTGTGGTTGCCACCTTCAAGGTGGCCTTCTGATGTCTACAGGAATCAAGTTCCCGTTCCCCGGTCTCTTCAAGGGCATGCTCCTCACGTTCAAGACAATGATCACGAAGGCCCCGGTGACAATGTACCCGGAGGTGAAAGAGATCCCGGTACCGCGTGCTCGGGGCGTCATCTCTCTTGATTCCGACGCTTGCACCGCCTGCATGCTGTGTGCACGCGAGTGCCCCGACTGGTGCATCTACATTGAGGCACACAAGGTTGAGAAAGCGCCATCGAAGCCCGGCGGGAGGATGCGGACCGAGAGTATCTTGGATCGCTTCGACATCGACTACGGCCTCTGTATGTACTGCGGTATCTGTGTCGAGGTCTGTCCCTTTGATGCTCTTGCATGGAGTCCTGAATACGAGTACTCCGAGCTAAAGATCTCCAACCTGCTCCACAACAAGGAGCAGCTCGGCGAGTGGCTAGAGACTGTCCCTGAACCCCCGGCGTTGGAGTCCTGATGCCCGAGTTGCTGTTAGCTGCATCTCAGACTGTGGCGATTGGGGAGTGGTTCCGGGAGATAGCGAACTGGGTCTTCCTGCTCATGGCGTTCCCCACTGTGTTTGGAGCGTGGCGGGCAGTGTCGTCTGCCAATATCGTACGTGCAGTCCTCTACCTTGTTGTCGCCCTTGCAGGAACTGCAGGCATGTTCCTCATGCTGGGGGCAGCCTTTATTGGATGGACGGTTGTGCTCGTCTACATCGGTGCAATGATCGTCCTCTTCCTCATTGGAATCATGATTACTCGGGCACCTCTCGGCGTCGAGTCAGAACTCAGCCATGGCCGAGAAGTACTCATCTCTGGGGCGTTGTTGTCGTCAATACTCTTCGTCGTGATTACCTGGGCAGTCTTCGATGCCTTCGGTATGGAGAGGATTCAGGAGTTTGAGCCAACGGTTACCGGCGAGATTGCGAACGTCATGTTCAGTCGGTACATAGTCGCGTTCGAGGTTGTCTCGATCGTCCTCCTTGCAGCGTTGATCGGGGGCATCGTGCTTGCTCGCCAGGACGATGCCGATGAAGACGACGCCGGTCCCACCGGGGTGGGAGGCCAGCGATGACGATTTTCCAGTTCATCCTGATCGGCACACTCCTCTTCTCGATCGGTATCTACGGCGTGATCACCCGGAAGAACGCGGTGCTTGTGCTTGCAGCGGTCGAGATCATGCTCGCCGGGGTAAACGTCAACCTGATTGCTTTCAACGTCTTCCTCAACGATGAGCTCCTGGGTGGACAGATTCTCGTGCTTTTCATTATCGCTATTGCTGCAGCCGAAGTTGCAATCGGTATCGCGATTGTTCTGATGATCTATCGCAACCGGCAGTCCGCCGACATTGACGATCTCAACTTGATGAAGGGTTGACGATGCAACAACTCTTCACTTCGGCTTCCCAGACCCTCCTCGCTACAGGCGTGGAGGCTGGTAACGCGGCCGGGAGTGGATTTGCTGGTGTCGGGCCCGGGATCACGAGCGGCCCACTCGTTGAGTGGGTGTGGCTCCTCGTGGTCATGCCGATCATTGCAGCGTTCGTCATCATGTTCTGGGGCAAGAAGCTCCCCCATAAGGGGTGGGAAGTTGCCTGGGGCGCTATCGGGTTCGTAGCAATCTATGGGACAGTCCTCTTTGTCATGAACGCAATCCACGGCATCGTCTATGAGGGTGCTATCGAGATTGCACGAGTCGGGGACTTCACCCTTGAGTGGGGGTGGATGGTTGACGGCTTATCGATCATGATGTACTTCCTTGTGGGAGTCGTCGGCTTCCTCGTATTCACGTACTCCAAGTCTTACATGAAGGGTGACGTCAGGTTCACGTGGTTCTTCGTATCTTTCTCCCTCTTTGTCGGCGGCATGCTCGTCCTGGTGTCAGCTCCTAACCTGATGCAGCTCGTTGTTGGTTGGGAGCTCGTTGGTGTCGCGTCCTTCCTCCTCATTGCTCACTACTGGGAGGACCACTCGAACGTTGACGCGGGGATTAAGGCGTTCATGGTCAACAAGGTCGCGGATGCTGGGCTCTTCTTGGGAGTCATCATCATGGCTGTCTCGGTCGGCTCGTTCAGATTCACGGACATCATTGATGTCGTCATGCGCGGTGAAGAGGGGATGCTCTCCCAGTACGCATTCTGGGCTGGCCTCTTGATATTCATTGGGGCAATGGGGAAGTCAGCGCAGTTCCCACTCCACGTCTGGCTCCCTGACGCTATGGCAGGCCCGACCCCGGTATCTGCTCTCATGCACGCCGCAACCATGGTGACTGCCGGTGTGTACCTCCTTGGGCGTCTCTTCCCGTTCTACCTCGATGTGAGCGGGCTCTTTGCAGGCGACGTCCGCAACATCATCATCATCGTCGGGGGAGTAACGCTCCTCTTTATGGGGTTCCTCGCTGTTGTCCAGAACAACATCAAGAAGGTGCTTGCATACTCAACGGTGAGCCAGCTTGGGTACATGATCGCTGCAATGGGTGCCGGTGCCTACACGGCAGGCCTCTTCCATCTCTTCACCCACGCCTTCTTCAAGGCTCTTCTCTTCTTGGGGGCGGGTGCAGTGATCCACGCTGTGCACTCGAACAACATGTCCGACATGGGGGGGTTGCGAAAGAAGATGCCAACAACGTTCTGGACGTTCATGATTGGTACGCTCGCGCTCATCGGGATATTCCCATTCTCAGGGTTCTTCTCGAAAGACGAGATCCTGGCTCTGATCAGGCACGCAGGCGGCGAGGGACAGAACGTTGCAAACTTCATCCTCGTCCTTGGAATTGCGGGCGCATTCATCACGGCGCTCTACATGACACGCCTCGTTGCCCTCACATTCTTCGGGGAGTACAGGGGGAGTGGCGAGCCCCACGAAGCACCCAAGATGATGACATACCCCCTCATCGGTCTCGCATTCTTTGCAACAGTGGCCGGTTGGGTCAACATCCCTGGTGTTTACACGGGGTTCACGAGCTGGGTTGCTACCCGAGAACCACTCACCGGGATGGGTGAGTATCACAAGACGGCTCTCGATTTCCCCCTCATCTTCGTGATCACGTCCACGGTACTGAGCGCGGTTGCGGCGGGGTGGTGGCTCTACGGCAAGGACGCAGACACCAAAGAGGAGCGGGACAGCTTTAGAATCCCGGTTCTGTGGCCACTCTTTGAGAACCTCTATTACATCGACGATTTCTACATGAACGGCATCGTGCGCCCTGCAATGGGGCCGGTAGCGAGAGCCGTTCTGTGGTGGGATATGCACGTGGTCGACGGCGTTGTGAACGGCGTTGCTTACGGGTCTGTCGGAGTAGCCCGCGCGGTGAGAACTGTCGACGAGAGAGTCGTGGACGGTGTCTTCAACAAGACGGGTGCCGGTGTCAGCGGAGCGGGAGACATTCTCCGGCGTTCTTCCACCGGTCGTATTCAGCAGTATGTAGCTTTCGGTTTCATCGGCGTCGTAATGATCGTCGTCGTATTCATTATTCTCTAGGAGGAGCACGACATGGAATGGTTCGAGAACGGTTGGGGTCTGAGCCTCATCGTGTTCTTGCCTGTCATCGGCGCGGTCGTCGTCATGGCTATACCGAAGGCCAGGGAGTCCCTTATCAAGTGGACCGCCCTGGTTTTCGCCCTGGTCACGATGGTATTGGCCATTGTGCTGGCAGTACGGTTCGATTATTCGGCCGCAGGCACGTACCAGTTTGGTACGGCAATAGACACGACGTGGATCACCGCTATCAACGCGCACTTCCACATTGCTGTGGATGGAATCTCGCTGCCCCTCGTGGTGCTGGCGACCATCATCACGGTATTGGTCATCGTTTACTCCTGGGATCACTGGCCTGAGCCGCACAACCCGAAGCTTCTCCTGGCGTTCGTGCTCATCCTCGCGACTGGTATGACCGGGACGTTCGTGGCACTTGACCTCGTGCTCTTCTTCGTGTTCTTTGAGGTCGTGCTCCTCCCGATGTACTTCATGATCGGAATCTGGGGTGACCGAACAATCAAGGAAGTGCCGGTTGTGAAATGGAAGATCGAGATGCGACTTTACGCGTCGCTGAAGTTCTTCATCTTCACGCTCTTCGGGTCGGTCTTCATGCTCCTCGGTTTCCTGGCCCTCTACTTCCGGTCAGAGGATGTGCTTGGTCACCGTAGCTTCTCGATGGTTGAACTCGCCGAGATCGGTGCGGCAGGTGCATTCACCGGAACGTTCGCGTTCTTTGTCTTCCTCGGTCTCTTCCTCGGTTTCGCTGTCAAGGTGCCGATGTGGCCGTTGCACACGTGGCTCCCCGATGCCCACACCGCGGCACCGACAATCGGGTCTGTTGTCCTTGCTGCAATTCTGCTGAAACTCGGCACGTACGCTTTCATCAGGATCTCAATCCCTATCCTCCCCAACGAAGCAATCGTGTGGGCACCGTTTATCGGTGTTCTTGCTGTGATCGGAATAATTTACGGTTCGTTCGCTTGTCTTGCCCAAACGGATTTGAAACGTCTTATCGCGTACTCCTCTGTTGGGCATATGGGATTCATCATGCTCGGAATCTCGACGCTCACAGTGGTCGGCATCAATGCTGCGATCATTGGGATGGTGGCTCACGGCCTCATCACGGGGCTCTTGTTCTTCCTTGCAGGCTCCATGTCTCACCGATACCACACGAGGGATATGACCAGGCTCGGTGGGAACATGTTGCTCATGCCGAAGATGGGTGTGCTGTTAGGGTTCGCTGCAATGGCCTCCCTCGGCCTCCCCTCCCTTGCAGGCTTCTGGGGAGAGTTCATGGCGTTGATGGCAGCGTTCCAGCCCTTGGAGGCGATCGGGGCGACTCCGCTCTTCCGCGGGTTCATGGTCATAGGAGCGATCGGTACCGTGCTGACAGCCAGCTACATGCTCTACATGTTGAGGAGCGTCAACTTTGGCGAGCCGTCAGAGGAGTGGGCGGATACCGAATTTAAGGACGTCAACAGGTCCGAGTGGCTTGCTTGGACGCCACTCGTAGTCGGCATCATTGCAATCGGTGTCTACCCGAAGCTCGTCTTCGGGGCTACCAACGACGCTGTCGTCGACCTCGTTCAGAAGGCGTTCGGAGGCTGACGTGTACGATATCGACTTCCATGCTCTCCTCCCGGAGATGATCCTCGCCGTAACGGTGCTGCTGACTCTGGTGGTCGATCTCACAACGAAGAAGAAGTACCTCGTAGCGCTTACCGCGATGGTTGGTCTCTTCGCATCTTTCGTTCCTGTGGTGACTCTCGCCTTCTGTGATGTTCTCGAGTTCTGCACCGCTACGTCAGACGCCCGTGTCCTCTTTGGTGGCGTGTACGTCGTAGACAGCTACTCGCTGGTCTTCAAGGGTCTCTTCATCTTTGCGGCGTTCGTAGCCATGCTGCTCTCGATCGGGTATCTGGAGTCGCATCGGCATTATGAGGGGGAGTTCTACTTCCTGCTCGTTGCTTCAGCCCTTGGTGCCGTGGTCATGGCCTCCTCTCGGGACTTCATCACGATGATCGTTGCTCTTGAGCTCGTCTCGGGCCCTGCGTTCCTGCTGGCCGGGTGGAGGAAGGGAGACCCGAGGTCGAACGAGGCAGCTATGAAGTTCTTCATCACTGGAGTTGTCGCGCTCGCTCTCCTGCTCTTCGGTGTCTCGCTCATATACGGTCTGACAGGGTCGTTACAGTTTGACCAGATCGCTGCCGCGTCTCTTGGTCTGGCAGACGTCCCCCTCTTTACTCTTGCTGTGATCTTCATCCTGCTCGGGTTCGGGTTCAAGATTGCTGCGGTGCCGTTCCATTTCTGGGCACCTGACACTTACGAGGGTGCCCCAAAGCCGGTGACCGCGTGGATCGCTGTTGGGTCGAAAGCTGCCGGGTTTGTCGGGTTGCTCTCTGTTGCTTATCTCGCTTTCCCCGGAGTGACCGAGGTGTGGGGACCCGTGTTGTGGGTAGTTGCCGCGTTGTCGATGACGATTGGGAACATCGTTGCGATCAAGCAGACGAATGTCATCAGGATGCTTGGCTACTCATCTATTGCTCAATCTGGTTTCATGCTCGCGCCCTTTGGTGCTGCTGCGGCGTCAGGGGCTGACAGTCTTGGTCAGGTCTTTGCTGCAACCGTGACGTATCTCATCATTTATGTGGTCATGAACTTGGGTGCCTTCGCTGTTGTCATCGTGATTGGTTCAAGGATCGGGTCGTACGAGCTTGAGGATTGGGCTGGCCTGTATCGGTACGCGTCCGGTTTGGCGATTCTCCTTGCTGTCTTCTTTATGTCTCTTGCTGGTGTTCCGCCTCTTGCTGGGTGGTTCGCGAAGTTCAGCGTCTTCCAGGCAACGATTGGTGTTGGGAACTGGTGGGGGTACTCCATTGCGATCGTGGCAGCACTCAACGCGGTGATCGCGTTTGTGTATTACTCGAAGGTGCTGAAGCCTGCATTCTTCGACTCGGTTCCCAAGGGTGCCGACATTGAGGCGCTTGAAGCAGCCGAGATCCCCGCCCCGATCGGGTTCGCACTCGCCCTCACTGCATTCGGGGTCATCGTGCTTGGAGTCCTCCCCGGCGTTGCAGCCAACCTCGGCCAGTACAGCGCCCAAGTCGTCGCCGCTATCGGCGGGTAGC
>CAYYGI010000019.1:0-12033 GCA_964471085.1 uncultured Acidimicrobiaceae bacterium | reverse complement strand
CTACGAGGAGAGCAACGTCAAGAGCAGTCGGGACGGCTCAAGGGCAACGACTGAGTGTGGCACGGAAGCTTCAAGATGGAGCCACGTCGAGGGAGTGATTTCGTTTGTCTCGTCACGCGCTGTGAACTCGAAACGTCCAGAAATGACCTGGATCACCACCGGCACCGCTGCAGTGTGTTCGGAGAGTTCCTGATCGGTATCGAAAGCAAAGCCCACGACACGGATTTTGTCATCTCGGTAGAGAACCTTCGAGAGAACACCACCTTCGGGAATCTCAAGGCTCGTCGTGATGTCACTGAGAGTTGTTGTACCGTTATCAGTCATGTCGCTTCCTTTGGTTCGGGTCGCATTGTTGGGAAGAGAATCACTTCCCTGATGTGGTGTGTATCGGTGAGCAGCATAATGAGACGGTCAACACCGATCCCGAGACCACCCGTTGGGGGGAGGCCATACTCGAGAGCTCGGATGTAATCCTCATCTATCGGATGGGCCTCCTCATCGCCTGCAGCCTTCGCTGCTGCTTGGGCCTCGAAACGCTCTCTCTGGTCGAAGGGGTCGTTGAGCTCAGAGAAAGCGTTCGCGTACTCGGCACCAGCAATAATGAGCTCGAAACGCTCGGTGACATGCGGTTTCTCGCGATGGATGCGCGCAAGGGGAGAAGTCTCGATCGGATGCTCCGTAACAAACGTTGGTGCCCACAGACCCCCCTCAACCAGCCGATCGAAGAGCGCCTCGATCACCTTGCCTACCCCCCAGTGGCCCGCCGGCTCGATGCCGTGCAGACCGGCAATCTCAGAGAGCTCGGGGAGTGGAACGTCGTATCCGATCTCGCTCCCGACGGCTTCTTGAACAAGTTCGAGCATCGTTGCGCGCCGGTATGGACCTGCAAGGTCGATCTGCTTTCCTGCATACGTGATCTCGGTAGATCCCGTGGCCTCGAGAGCGCACGCAGCAACAACGTCTTCGACAAGAACCATCATGTCGTTGTAGTCAGCGAAAGCCTCATATGACTCGAGCATCGTGAACTCCGGGTTGTGGGTTGCATCGATACCTTCGTTCCGAAAAATCCTTCCGATCTCGAACACTCTCTCGATGCCACCAACGACGAGGCGCTTCAGGAAAAGTTCAGTAGCAATGCGGAGCTGCATCTCCATATCGAGCGCGTTGTGGTGCGTCTTGAATGGCTTCGCAATCCCCCCCGTTGCTTGAGAGAGCAGCACCGGAGTCTCAACCTCGATGTACCCGCGGCTCTCGAACTGCCTGCGCAGCTCACTGATGATCTTTGCTCTCGTCAGAGCAACCGATCGGGCATCGGCATTGGTGAGCAAGTCGAGGTAGCGGCGACGGCTCCGCTGCTCGATATCTTTGAGCCCGTGCCACTTCCCTGGCAGCGGCCTGAGGCTCTTCTGGAGAAGCTCAAACTCGGAGATTCGTACGCTCAGTTCACCGCGCTTGGTCGCAATCACTTCCCCGGTTGCCCCAATCCAGTCCCCCGCGTCAAGGCCAGAGAACGCCTTGAATTTGTCGTCTCCAAGAGTGCGCATGTCGACAAAGAGCTGGATCGTTCCCGAGATGTCTGACAGAACCGCGAAGATGAGCTTCCCCATTTCGCGAGTGTTCATGAGTCGCCCCGCCACCGTGACCACCTCACCCGTCACCGCCCCGGGCACCAGGTCAGGGAAACGATCCTTGAGTCCAGCAGCAGTCTCTGTTCGCACGAAAGAGTACGGGAACCCTCCCTCTTCCAGCGCGTTGTGGTACTTCGCGAGGCGCTCCTGAGTCAGCGGGCCCGCAGCGAGCAGGCCTGCGTCATCCGGTACCTCGGCGGGCTGATCTTCATGTGTCATTCGGTGTCCTGATTGCGTTCGAAAATGATACGGAGCCCCTCGAGGGTCAGGTAGGCGTCGATAGTTTCGACGCTGGCGCAGTGGGGCACAATTGTAGATGCTAATCCCCCGGTTGCGACACGTGTGACTGGCTCACCGAACTCAGCAGCTATGCGTTCTACGAGTCCGTCGACGAGTCCAGCGTGCCCGTAGAGACCTCCGGACTGAATAGCCTCGACCGTTCCTCTCCCAATCACTGAGCGGGGGGCCGAGAACTCAACCTTTCTCAATGCAGCAGTACCTGAAACCAGAGCGTTCGTGGAGACCTCAAGACCCGGAGCAATTGCACCACCAATATAGGCACCGGCTTCGTTCACGACATCGAAGTTCGTTGATGTGCCGAAATCGACCACGACAACAGGTGTGCCGTGTCGCTCTCGCGCTGCAACAGCATTCACGATCCGATCTGCACCGACCTCACGAGGGTTATCGATCTCGATCGCCATGCCGGTACGAGTACCCGGTTCAACAACGACTACCGGGCCAGACGTCAGGTGAGGTGCAACGTGTCTAAGCGCCGATGTCATTGCAGGCACGACGCTCGATATCGCGATTCCACCCACATCGCTCTGAGTAAATCCGTCCGAGCCGAGGATCCCTGCGAGCTGCCATCGAGCCTCATCAACCGTTGCGTTCACGTTCGTCGAGATTCGCCAGTGCCCAACGAGCTCACCGTGATCAAAGATACCCAGTCCGACCTGTGTGTTCCCGACGTCGATCGCCAGCAGCATCAGGCCCCCCCATACAGAATGCTCGGCACAGCAAGGCGGGTACCGCGGTCCGCAACACCAGATGCGGGATCAAAGTGCACATTGTCTATGAGGCGCACACCGCCAACCCGTACTGCAACAGCGAGAAACGTCTCGTCTTCGATACGAACCCCTGTGGATGCCTCCAAAACTCGAGCATCGCACGTTGTTGCGAGCTCCACGTACTCAACGATTATCCGATCCTCCCCGCTGAGATACCCCTCAGTTACCTCAATCAGATGGTGCGCACTTCGTTCTCCCGCCTCGAATGTGTCCGCTGCCTTCAAAAGGGCTCGACTCAGCAGAAGAGCAGGGTCCCGGCTTGACGGGTCAAGGCGGACGTTGCGACTCGAGAGCGCTAATCCGTCGTTCTCCCGAATGATCGGCATCCCGACTACCTCCCCGGGGAGAGAGAGGTCACGCGCCATCCTGTGAACAACAGCAAGTTGTTGGGCGTCCTTGCGCCCGAAGAAAGTACGGTCGGGTTGCACCCCGGACACGAGCTTTGCGACCACCGTTGCAACACCAGAGAAATGGCCAGGCCTCGCTGCACCCTCCATGCTCTCGGCTGGGCCACGGACTTCGACACGGGTAACGGAACCCGGGGGGTACATCGTCGACTCATCCGGTACGAATAAGACATCAGCACCCGCTGACTCAGCAAGGGCCGCGTCCCGCTCAAAGTCTCTAGGGTACGAATCAAAATCGGAGTCTTCGTTGAACTGGAGCGGGTTGACGAAGAGACTCACAACAACTGTCTCCGAGCCTGCCTTTGCTGCCTTGATGAGGCTCAGGTGACCTTCGTGGAAGAACCCCATGGTGGGTACAAGTCCAACACGACCCACCGAGAGTGCCCGCACATCCTCGAACGCGTGCACAACCTTCATTGCAACGCCTCCTCAATGACCTCGGTTCTCCCCGCGAGCTTCGCTGTCGAACGGAGAAGATCGACGAAGAGCGCCTCCGCTGCCGGGAGCTGCTCACGGATAGCTCCGAGTTGCTTGGCAACAGTCCCGACATCTCCTCTTGCCACGGGCCCCGTCAACGCCGCGCCAGGGCCGACATCGAATGCATTCGCAACAGTGGCCTCAACAAGCGGCCTTACGGCCTCAAAGGGGACACCGGCAGCTACAAATAGAGCTTGTGAGAGATCAAGAGTCGTGAGGGTGAAGTTCGCGGCCGCGGTCGCTCCAGCATGGTATAAGGCTTTGACGTCATCGCCGAGATCGAAGGGAGAGCAGCCAAGGGAGGTAGCAAAGTCGTGAAGGGTTTCACGAAGAGGCTCCTGGGCAGTAACAGCCATCCATGCTCCCTCGAGGTGAGCGGCACCGCTCTCGGCGTCCGGGAACGTTTGGAGGGGGTGAAGCGAGCCGATCTGCACACCCAGAGCGCCGATCGGTTCAAGTGCTGTGATCCCAACAGCTCCCGAGATATGCACAGTAGGGGTGGCGTCTCCACCCGAAGCAATCTGGCTGGCCACTTCTGCAATCGAATCGTCGGGAACGGCGATAAGGCGAAGATCCGGTCTGCCTTCCTCGACATCGAGAACGGCAGCGAGCTTGGTGACTGAATCAGCGCTGCGGCCTTCAACAGAGACGATCCGATGGCCCCGTGCAACAGCAGCGATCGCGATTGCGCCACCTGCTCGGCCAGGTCCAATGATCGAGATGTTCATGCGGCTCCGATCCATAGGGGGTATCGGTCCGTGCCAGAGGTTATCAGATGCCAGATGCCAGATGCCAGATACCAGATGCCGAAGACCGGAACACGCAGTCGTACGTGCTCCGTGTCAGCAACAACATATCAGGGAGAGTCTGTGAGCGTGATGCTCTTTGAGACAAGGTTCTGGGATGTGCCAACAGCGAGGTACGTCCCGTCATCTGCCCAGACACGGATCGTGCCTGCCACCGACCTCTCTGTCATGTGATCGAGGGTCACCTCACTGAGGTGCCAACCAGGGTCAGCCGTCAGCTCAGGGAAGCGACCGGAGAAATCCAGGGTCGGGGTCAAGACGATCTCACTCGTCCCGAGCATCCCCAGTTGGTACATAGTTGATGGCCAGATGAGAGCGTCAATTGGCATCAAGATGGCGGCTGCCCTCAGGAAGAGGTCGTCAGATCCCAGAGCAAGGTTCGGGCTCCACGCCCGAAACTTCCCACTCGTGCCGTCAGCAAGATCCGGGACATCCCACCGCTCAAGTGGACGCCAGCTTACCGAGGAGGCGCCAACCAGGCGACCCAGAGGAGCGAACAACTCATCGATCGGCTTGCACTCGGAGAGAGGAAGAACGTTCGGGCAGTCGGGAGCAAAGATGACGCGCCCCGACCTCGCAACGGTTGCCACCGAGGCCCGGCCCAAGACCCGCCCATCGACGCGGAGAGAGACAACGAAATCCCCGGAGCGGTCCGTGCCGCGAATCTTGACAGGCTCAACCTCCAACGGGACACCTTGCGGGATACCGTGCACAAAACGGTATGTCACGGCGGAGGGCTGAAAACCGGGAGCTATCTCCCCAACTGCCCGAAGAGCTGCTGTAGAGAGAAACGCACCAAACATGTCACCATTCGGATTCGCCCACTCCGCAGGTGTCTGTACGCGGAACACCTCACCGTCTCGCTCCATCTTGGTCGCCTCGTCGATCCCTATCATCCAACGCTCACCCTCGATGTCGTACGGGCCGGTGACGCGTCGGATCGGTTGATGTATCACGGTGTTCAGCGCTTCTCCGAACGCGCCTGAATCGTCCCTGAGGCCCGGCGAGACATCGGCGAGAGGAGCAAGCACGAACCGGCGGTTCCGAATCTCGGGATGAGGGAGGGTGAGACCCTCCTCATCAATCACCTGGCCGTCGTACCAGAGGAGATCAAGGTCGAGGGTGCGTGGCCCCCACTTCTCGTCACGCACACGCCCAGCTCCCCTCTCGATCTCCAAGAGACGACCGAGCAGATCTCTCGGGCCAAGCCCAGTATCGAACCGGATAACAGCATTCAGGTAAGGATCCTGCTCTGGACCCCCGAGAGGGGCAGTCTCGTAGATCGGAGAACCAGCCTCGATCGTGCCGAGTGTTGCAATTCCCCGGACCGCCTGGTCAAGAAATCTGGCACGGTCGGCGAGGTTGGACCCAATACCAACGTAGACGCTTGCCATCAGCTATTGCAGGGGGATCAGACGTCGGCCTTCTGGGCCGATCGCACGGCCCAGAATGCGTTGGATGACATCGGTTGCAACAACAGGATCGTCAATCATCTCTGAGTAGACGAGATACCCGGCAAGCAGTCCCCCGAGCGTGTCGTCGATCGTGTCCCTGTGCACGAGCAGAACTTCATCCCCGGTACCCAGTGCCGCGCTGAGCGCCTTGAAAACCTCAATAGCCTCCTCGGGGCCTACATCTACAGGCACCTCATGTGAAGAGAACACAAGGCCGGCACCCGCGTAAGCGAACGAATTCTGGTTCGATCCCAGAAGGCTCAGGATAGAAGTGATACCGCAGTCCTTGAGCCAGATGATCTCTTCCTCGCGCCGCACACGGCGATGCTGAAACCCGTAACCACCGATGCGCTCAGCTATCGCGAGGCGACCCTTGATCACCCAGCGGAATCCTCTTGGTTCAAGTCCTGTGGATTTCTTCTTCATTCTCTCTAGGCACCATAGCCTTGACCGTATGCGCTACCTCAACCGCAAGCCGAACATTGTGCACGCGCAGGATCGAAACCCCCGCCACTACCGCAAGAGCGACCGTTGCTGCCGTGGCACCATCACGGTCCCTTGGTTCTGTCCCTCCGTAGAGCGGCGCCAGAACCTCTCTGAGGAATCCCTTTCTACTCGTGCCTATCAGCAGCGGATACTTGGAGGCTGCGAAGCTGTCGAGGTGCGCCATCAGCTCCATATTCTGGTCGAACGTCTTGCCGAATCCGATACCTGGATCGAGAACGATCGAGCCGTGTGCTACGCCTGCGACTACCGCATCTTCAGCTCTCTTGGCGAGATACGACTGGATCTCCCCTACTACATCATCGTAGCGGGGATCGACCTGCATTGTCTTGGGGGTTCCCTTCATGTGCATGATCACAACCCCTACACCAGACTGTGCACAGATCCGACGCATCTCGCTCTTTTGAAGGCCAGTCACATCGTTGACGATCACCGCTCCCGAATCGATCGCTGCTCGAGCAACACCAGGTTTCGACGTGTCAATCGACACGGCAACTCCATCTGCTGCGAGGCGCTCCACGACAGGCAGTACCCTGGCCATCTCGACCACCTCGGGCACAGCGTCTGCCCCGGGGCGTGTTGACTCTCCACCAACATCAATGATTCCTGCGCCATCCGAGGCCATCTCCAAGCCAGCTTCGACAGCGGCTTCGACATCCAGATATGGCTCGCTCTGGGCAAACGAGTCAGTCGTCACATTGAGGATTCCCATAACGACGGGCTGATCGAGCGAGATCGAAGAGGTGCCGACCTTCCAGGTTCTCGTACTTGCCACCGAGTCAGTCGCTGCTCTCGCTGGCAACCACGACATCTTCCTTGGCGGACACGACGCCCTCGGGTGCTTTGAGCCTGATACTCCCGTTGGCTGTGTGCACCCACTTCGGCACATCGCTGAAGACCTCTTTGATGTCGTCAGCGTTGAGGGATTCCTTCTCGATGAGTGCGTCCGCGACACGGTGAAGAGCGTCTTCGTGAGTCTCCAAGATCAGTCTCGCTTCGGAGTGTGCTTGGTTGATAAGAAACCTGATCTCCCCATCAACGGCGGCAGCGACTTCGTTCGAGAGGTCCTGCTGGCTCGAATAGTCCCTCCCAAGAAATACCTCAGCTTCAGGCTTTCCATACTGGAGTGGACCGAGTTTGTCACTCATTCCATACTCCATCACCATCTTGCGAGCAATACCGGTCGCCTTCTCAATGTCGTTTGTGGCGCCCGTGGTTGGATCAATGAAGATGAGCTCCTCGGCCGTGCGACCTCCAAGGAGCATGGCGAGTTGGTCAATCATCTCGGAGCGTCGAACGTAATACCGATCCTCAACTGGCAGTGAGAGTGTGTATCCCCCAGCCCTGCCGCGCGGAATGATCGTTACCTTGTGAATCGGATCAGCATTCGGGAGCGCGTGACCGACAAGCGCATGGCCGCCTTCGTGATAGGCAGTAATTTTCTTCTCGCTCTCAGACATCACACGACTCTTGCGTTCGGGGCCTGCAATCACGCGCTCGATCGCCTCCTCAAGTGCTGCCATCAAGATCACTTTTTCATTGGTGCGAGCCGAGAGAATCGCTGCTTCGTTGATGAGGTTCGCAAGGTCTGCCCCAGTGAATCCCGGCGTCTGGCGTGCAAGGACCCCGAGCTCAACATCTTCGCCCATCGGCTTCCCTCGGGCATGCACCTCAAGGATTGCTTCTCTGCCAACAAGGTCCGGTCGGTCAACGACCACCTGCCTATCGAAACGACCCGGTCTCAGAAGTGCAGGATCCAGGATGTCAGGTCGGTTCGTCGACGCTATCACGATCACTCCGACATTCTGCTCGAATCCGTCGAGTTCTACAAGGAGCTGGTTGAGTGTCTGTTCGCGCTCATCGTGTCCTCCACCGAGGCCTGCTCCTCGGTGGCGTCCAACAGCGTCGATCTCATCGATAAACACGATTGCAGGGGCGTTCTCTTTTGCCTGGGCGAAGAGATCCCTGACCCGCGATGCTCCAACACCCACGAACATCTCAACGAAATCTGATCCGGAGATCGCGAAGAACGGCACATCAGCCTCGCCGGCAACCGCTCGTGCAATGAGCGTCTTGCCGGTACCGGGTGGACCATAGAGCAGCACCCCCCTCGGGATCTTGGCACCCATAGCACGGAACTTCTCAGGTTCAGCGAGGAACTCTTTGATTTCATGGAGCTCTTCGACGGCCTCCTGAGCCCCCGCAACATCGGAGAAGAGCACCTGTGGCGTGTCTTTCGTGACCTGCTTTGCTTTCGATTTGCCGAACTGCATCACGCGGTTGCCACCACCCTGCATGTGCATGATGAAGAACAAGAAGAGTCCGAAGATCAGCAAGAACGGAAGGAATGAGAGGAAGTGATCCAGAATTGTCGGGGTCTCTGGATCGACGCGGAACTCGACATTTGCCGCCTGGAGCTTCTCGGTGAGCGTCGACGAGTACTCGGCAGGGTAGTTCACAACAAAGTAGCTGGTCTCAACACCGGACTGCAACTGGCCGCTGAGTTCGTTCGACTTATCCTTCATCAAAACTTCGCCAACAACGTGCCCTGCTTCAAGTTCCCGAGAGAACTCAGGGAGCGTAAGCGTCTCTGGCGCGGTGGCCTGCCCGAACACCACTTGGAACGTTATCACCACGAAAAAGATGACTGCGAGATATACGAGAATGGTCCTCGCAGTGCGGTTCACGGTACTCCTCATTCGTTCAAGATGGCGTGTTCAAGCGCGAACAGTATCCTGCCCCGCTCCCACATGGTACGCCGAAACTCCGCCAAATTGACCAGAGGCGTGGCGGCCACTGCTATTCGTCAACGACCGCTACGTACGGTAGGTTCCGGTACTTCCCATCGATATCGAGGCCGTAGCCGACAACGAAGACGGGGGGTATGCGAAATCCTTCATACTTGACATCCAGGAACGGCCGGTCGACACCCTCCTTTATCAGGAGTGCGGCGAGCGAGAGGCTCGCAGGTTTCCTCACCCGGAGATTCTTCAAAAGATACTGAAGCGTCAGCCCGGTATCGACGATGTCCTCGACAATCAGCACGTGGCGACCCTCGATCTCCTGATCCAAATCTTTGAGGATGCGCACCACGCCAGACGTCTTCGTTGCTGATCCGTACGAGGAGATAGCCATGAAGTCAAACTCCACGGGTAAGTCGATGTACCGAGATAGATCAGCCATCACAACGAAAGCACCTTTCAGAATCCCGATGAGGAGCAGATCCTTGCCTCGATAGTCCTCGGTGATCGCTGCACCCATCTCTTGTAGCTTCGCGTCGATCTCCTCGGCCGAGATCAGCTCTCTCCCAATCTTCATCCAGTCGCCTCCCTCTCAATAACCACAACTCTCTCACCATGTCTCGGTCGTGCCCACGCTGCAACCCGCACGGTACCGATAGCGGCGATCCTGCCATCGGCCTCGAGAACGAGCGAATTCGCGCGCTCCCGAGAGGGGACACCTGCAGCGCGAAGTAGCTCGGAGACCGGTGTTGAACCAACCTCGATATCGATTCGATCGCCTGGTTCGACGCCGCGAATCGATAGTACATGAGGGAGAGCAGTAGAGGCAAGAACGGTGAACCTTCCGCCCGGGAGGAGAGGGGGTGCCTTCTCCCTGCTCTCCAGGGTGTACTCGGCACCGCACCAAGCAAATGTCTCCCCGATCCTGACCCTGAGCGAAGTCGGGATGTCGAGAGCCTCGTTCCGGTGAATCGTGACAAAGGGTGGCTCAGCAACTACCTGGAGAGCACCTGAGAGAGAGACGGAGGGTGCTCCCCGAGCAACGAAGAGCACGGCGTCGACATCGCTCGAGGTGCCCGGGTCGCCATCGAGGAGCACGCGGAGGCTCCTGCGCACGGCCCTGGACGCTACCGGTAGCGGAGCTGTGATCAACGGTGCCGTCGGAATTGAGATACCACCGACAATCTGGATAGCTGGAATGTGGAGTGACTCAGCTTCGATGAACGCATCATCATTCGCTAGGAGCAACGCGGACTTACGAATCAGGGACTTGACCCCAGGACCAAGTTCGGATTCGATCACCGGAAGGATGTTATGCCGGATCCTTGGACGCACGAACCTTGGATTCGCGTTGTCCGGGTCGTCGATAAAAGGGAGGACCAGTTCCTCGGCCTTGGAGCGGAGCTCCGCCCTCGACACATCGAGGAGGGGCCGCTGCCAGACACCACGCTCGGGGGGGATTCCCCCAATAGCGCCCGCTCCAGACCCTCGCACGAACCGCATCAGGGCAGTCTCTACCTGATCATCCGCTGTGTGGCCTGAGAGCCCGACCTCGCGGTCGGTGATCAAGGATTCCAGAGCCGCGTAGCGTGCCGTGCGAGCACGAGCCTCAAGGTTCCCTCCTTGGGGGACGACGCCATCAATAACATCGCACCTCACCCCGACGCTCGCAGCCACCGCCGTTGCAGCAGTACGAAGCGCCGATGAGCTCTCGAGGCCCTGATACACGAACACACCCCGCACGCGCCGAGACCCGAGTGCCTCAACAGCGGCCCACAACAACACTGCTGAGTCGGCCCCACCACCGAGAGCAACGAGGCAGTCTTGCTCGCCGACTCCGTCAATGACTAGGTTGGCGAGGCGATCAATCATCCGGCCATCCGGCGAAGCCACAGAGAGGCATCGTCGATCTCGTCGATTTTCGGTAGCGCATCGGGCGACTCCCACGCCATCGAGAGTGCGTCCCACGATGCTTCTCTCTCCACCTGTCGCACGAAGGAAGCTCCCGCTTCGTACTGCTTCATCTTCATCTCAATGCCTATGAGTTTCATGAACGCGGCTGTCTTCGGATCTTTCCGGCGCGCTGTGAGGACTCTCGACATGCGCTTGACATCGGTGATCTCCCGTTCGCCTATGCGGTCCATCACAACGTGGCCGTGGCCTTCGAGTAACGACATGAGCGCCTGCACCTCATCGAGGACTCCCCTCTGTTCCGGTGACGCGAAGAGGCCGACAAGCCCTGCATCACCGAGTACGTCGATCCCAGACTCCGCGGCTGCTCGTAGATCTGTAGCGATGCGAGCAATTCTCCCTTTCTCCGGGGTGGACGAACCGACGAGCTGGTTGACGAGGGAGAGGAAGTACTCCCGCATCCAGGGGACGGCAGTGAACTGAGCCCGATGAGCGCACTCATGAAGCGCCACCCAGAACCGGAATGACGAGGGGCGGAACTCGTGGAGGCGCTCCATCGACATAATGTTCGCTCCCACGAACAGCACCGAGTCTCCCCTGCCGTCCTCGCCGGTTGGCAGAACGAGCTCGTATTGTCCGAGCACGCGCTTCGACATGAATCCGAGGACGGCACCGAGTTCGGCCCCCACTACCTTGGATGCAATCCCGGTGCCGACACCGTTGCTCTCCCCGAGTTGCTTCTCAAGCGGTTCAAGGAGCATGCCGAATGACTTCACGTTGGTGTCAACCCACTCCGATCGAGAGATAACTCCAACGAACGGTGCACCTGTGAGCTCGAGATCCGTCTCTTCCGACACCATCTCAGAAGCCCGTGCCACAAGACCGGGTGCCTGGAGTTCAAACTTGCGTTCGTGGTAGGTGCCCGCAAGCGGGTACTCGCCGGCGAACCGCCGAGCCACCTTCGCCGCGATCTCCCAATCAACCTTGCTCATGGTTCCAAGCCTAGAGTCCTCCCCACCCCGTCACCCCCCAAAG
>CAYYGI010000018.1:0-12088 GCA_964471085.1 uncultured Acidimicrobiaceae bacterium | reverse complement strand
GTCTCTACCTCGTCGAAACGCCCGAAGATGAGCGACACGTTGTGGCCCCCGAAACCGAAAGAGTTCGTCATCGCCGTGGTGATATCTGCGTTCCTAGCAACGTTCGGCACATAGTCGAGGTCGCACTCCAGGTCAGGTGTTCGGTAGTTGATCGTGGGAGGCAGTACTCCATCACGGATCGCGAGAATGCACGCCAGCGACTCGATAGCGCCTGCAGCACCGAGAAGGTGCCCCGTCATAGATTTCGTCGACGAGATGGGAACTTCGTATGCTGCATCACCGAACACGGTCTTAATCGCTAGCGTCTCAGTCTTGTCGTTCGCGGCCGTTGATGTGCCATGCGCGTTGATGTACCCGAGATCGCGAGGGTCGAGACCAGCATCGGCCAAGGCGAGCTGCATGGAGCGAGCTGCCCCCTCACCCCCCGGACTCGGCAGTGTTATGTGATAGCCATCGGCTGACATGCCGTAACCAAGGACTTCGGCGTAGATCGTCACCCCGCGCGCCACAGCATGCTCCAACTCTTCAAGTATCAGGACCCCCGCACCTTCACCCATCACGAACCCATCCCGGTGGAGATCAAAGGGCCTCGAAGCACCCTCCGGATCGTCATTTCTCGTACTCATTGCCCGAGCCGACGCAAACCCTGAGAGTCCGAAACGAGTAATACTCGCCTCCCCACCCCCGGCAACCATCACATCTGCCGCACCCCGCGCAATGAGCTCTGCTGCGTCACCAATCGCGTTCGCGGAAGCAGCACATGCTGTGACTGTCGTCGAGTTCGGTCCGTAGAGGTGAAAGTCGATCGAGACCACACCCCCTGCGATATTCGAGATGATCTTTGCAATACCGTATGGAGAGATACGACTGGGGCCACGGTCCGAGAGCACATTGATCTGCTCCTCCATCGTCTCGAGACCACCAATTCCCGTGCCTACCAGGACACCAGTTCTCAGCGCTTCCGGATCATCTTTCGCGTACGATATCCCAGCGTCATCAAGGGCTTCCTTGGTAGCGACCCAGAACAATTGAGCATTCCGATCCAGGCGGCGCTCCTCGCGCTTTGACATATGTCCGCTGATATCGAAGTTCTTGATCTCTGCGCCGATTTTGGTCGCGATGTCGGATACATCAACGCGTTCGACTCTCGACACACCGCTCCTGCCTGCAACAATGCCGCGCCAGAAATCGTCAACATTCTCACCAAGCGACGTCACCGCCCCAAGGCCGGTGACAACGACTCTGCGACCGTTCACGCTCCCACCCTAGAGATCGAGTTTGGCCACGACGAGGTCGACAGCCTCTCCAACGGTGCCGATCAACTCAGCTTCTTCGTCTGGAATCTGAACATTGAAGTTATCCTCAAGCGCCATGAGGAGCTCGACCACACCGAGCGAATCAACTTCGAGGTCTTCCTCGAACCTTGCGTCTAAGTTGATCTTGTCGCCGTCAAGGCCTAGCTCGTCGACAAGGAGCTCCTTTAGCTTCGTTTCGATCTCTGCACGTTCCATATGTGTCTCTCCATCCTTGTCAGAGCGCCAGTCCACCGTCAACGACGATCGCCTGGCCTGTGATGTACGAAGCATCGTCGGAAGCAAGATAGCTAACCAACGAGGCGACTTCTTCCGGCAAGCCCAACCTGCCGAGAGCAATCTGTTTTTTAGCGCCCTCAATAACGTCTTGGCCGAGAGCCTCTGTCATATCGGTCGCAATGAAACCTGGTGCTACAGCGTTGGCTGTGATGCCGCGCGACCCAACCTCTTTCGCAACCGACTTCGTGAACCCGATGATGCCGGCTTTTGTCGCTGCGTAGTTCCCCTGCCCCGGATTTCCCGAAATCCCTGAAACTGAGCTGATGTTGATGATCCGGCCGTGTCTTGCTCGAAGCATCGAACGGAGAGCTGCCTTGGTACACAAGAACACGGATCGCAGGTTGGTGTTGACCACGTTGTCCCACTGCTGCGGGCTCATGCGCAGCACAAGGCCATCATCGGTAATCCCTGCATTGTTCACCAGCACATGTACTGCGCCGAGTTCCTCGCCGATAGCACCGAAGAGCGCGGTCACAGCGTCCGGATCGCCAACGTCTGCTTGCAGCGCCAGGGCACGCCCACCCGCTTCCTCAATCTCGGCAACGACCTCATCAGCCTCGTGACTGCTTGACGCAAAGTTAACAGCAACGGTGAAACCATCTGACGCAAGCTTCATCGCTATTGCGCGACCGATGCCCCTTGAAGCACCGGTGACGAGGGCGACTCTGCTCATCTGCGCAAACCCGCCTGATTGGCAAGAAGGATCTCAAGGCCGGTCCTCTCGGGCTCTGGGAGCTCCTCTGAAGTCGTCGCGAGTGGTTTGACACGCTCCCCCCACTGAAACGCTGTGGCACCCCAGGTCACACCGGCACCGAAGGCCGCGAATGCCAGCCTTGCTCCCGGAGCAACTCTCCCCTCGTCAACGGCTTCTGCGAGGGCAATTGGTACTGTTGCGGCCGACGTGTTCCCGTACTTCTGGATGTTGACGTACATCTTCTCCTCAGCCACCTTCAATCGGCGCCGTACTGCGTCAACGATCCGAAGGTTCGCCTGGTGAGGAATGACAAGGTCAATATCCTCAAGCTCCCACCCCGCATCCTTCGTGACCGAGATGATGCTATCTCCCATCCGAACAACGGCACCCTTGAAGATCTCGGCGCCATCCATAACGATTGCCCGGGGCTCAGACGCCCCAATGAGTTCGGTCCCCAACCCTGATGCAGTGAGATGGTCAGCTCCCTCTCCATCACATCCAAGCGTCATAGCCTTGATGCCCGAGTCATCCTCTGACGCTTCAACGATGACGGCGCCTGCTCCGTCACCGAAGAGCACTGCGGTCGATCGCACATCCAAGTTGAGATATGAGCTGATCTGCTCAGACCCGATGAGGAGCACCCGTCTGGCTGTCTTCGTTGCAATGAGCCCGTGGGCCATCGACAATCCATAGATAAAGCCTGTGCACCCCGCGTTGATATCGGCCGCCGCGATGTGCGGCGCTCCGATCTTGGTCTGTACGTACGCCGCCGTGGAAGGGATCTGGCGGTCGGGTGTGCAGGTAGCAACGATCACATAATCAAGGTCCCGAGGCTCTAGTCCAGCGGCTGCGAGGGCTCGCTTGCCGGCAAGAGTCGCCATATCAGAGTTGTTGACATGGGAGACGCGACGTTCCCTGATGCCGGACCGCGAGGCAATCCACTCATCGGTAGTGTCGATGACAGACGCAAGATCTTCATTCGTGACAACAGCCTGGGGGACACACATCCCCCATCCCGTGATCGTAGCGTTCTGCATGTTGATCCTTCCCTGAACTCTGTCGTCAGTGTACGGAGAGCTCGCGAGCGACGTCGAGAGCATCCTTGAGTGAGGAGACGACTTTGACGTCTGATTGAGGCACCGTTCGTTTCACAAGTCCCGCTGTCACGTCACCGGGCCCGATGTGAACGAACGTGTCGATCCCGCTCGCTGCAATCCCCTCGAGAGTCGAGGCGAAGCGGACGGGTGCTGTGAGCTGTTCCTCGAGCATCTGTCGAGGGTCCTGTGTTGGAGCGCCGGTGACGTTTGCGAACACCGGAAACCTGCCTTCACGAAACGACGTCGAGGCAAGAGCTGTCGAGAGAGGTTCAAGAGCAGGCGTCATGTACGGAGAGTGAAATGCTCCAGACACCTTCAGTATGACTGCCCGGCGCGCACCGAGCTCGCGAGCATTCTCGGCGAGCCAGACAATGTCATCTCTCCCTCCAGCGAGGACGATCTGGCCCGGGGCGTTGATGTTCGCCACAAAAAGCTTCCCTCCTGCTTCTCGGCGTTGCAACGCAATTGCTTCGGCTAGTGTCTCGCTTGCCCCGATCAGAGCAGCCATGCCGGAGGCTTCAAGCGTCGCTGCGTGTGCCATGGCTTCACCCCGTGCAGACACCAGAGCAAGGCCTGGGAAGTAATCAAGGACACCGGATGCTGCAAGTGCCGTGTATTCACCAAGGCTATGTCCTGCAGCGGCGCTCGGTGGAGTGGAGACGGCGTGGGAGAACTCGCTCCAGAGCGCAAAGGAGACAGCAAAGAGCGCCGGTTGTGCGTACTGGGTCTCTGTGAGGAGTTCCTCGGGGCCGTCACTCACGAGGGCATCGAGATTCCAACCAAGCACGTCACTGGCCGCGTCTCCACAGAGATCTGAGCGAGACGCGCGCACGTCAGGACACATTCCAACAAACTGGCTTCCCTGACCGGGGAAGAGCACAGCGTAAGACATTAGGAGATCTCTCGTTCACTCGGAGTTGCGCCAGGTCTGACCTGCGCACGGCACTGAACGTTTCATCTGACAGAAACCAGGTATCTGCCTACAGGTACTTCCTGATGTTGCGGACAGCTTGTGCAATACGTTGATCGTTCTCGACAAGGGCGAAGCGCACGTGATCATCACCCGAAGGCCCGAACCCGATCCCCGGACTCACCGCTACTTCAGCCCTATCCAGCAGATCAAGGGCGAACTCGACGCTCCCCATGTGACGGAATTGTTCGGGGATCTTTGCCCACACGAACATCGTCGCTGACGGCAGTTCAACCTCCCAGCCTGCTCTGCCCAACCCTTCTACCAGGGTGTCTCGGCGCTTCTGATACTCGGATACAACGTCCTTGATGTACGCATCGTGCTCATTGAGCGCAATGATTGAAGCAATCTGGATTGGCTGAAATGTGCCGTAGTCGAGGTAAGACTTGATCTGCTGAAGCGCTGCTACGACCTCAGCGTTACCAACAACGAACCCGACTCTCCAACCGGCCATCGAGTGGGACTTCGAGAGCGTGTACAACTCGACTGCAACTTCCTTTGCACCATCAACTTGCAGGAGGGAGGGGGCCTTGTACCCATCAAACGTGATGTCGGCGTACGCAAAGTCATGGACGAGCATCACATCGTGTCGATGGGCAAAGTCAACGAGGCGCACGAAGAAATCAAGATCAACCGTCACAGTTGTCGGGTTGTGCGGAAACGATGTGAGTATTACCCGTGGCTTGGGCCAGGAGGTCCTGAACGCCGCGGAGAGCTCCTCAAAGAAATCAGCGTCGGTCGAGAGGCTCACCCGTCGAACCTCCGCACCGGCAAGCACAGGTGCGTACACATGAATGGGGTAGGAAGGCTCCGGTACAAGAGCAATGTCCCCGGGTTGCACCAACGTCCACATCAGATGAGAGAGACCCTCCTTCGCCCCGATCGTGTTGATGACTTCTGTCTCAGGGTCAAGCGTCACACCGTAGGCGCGCTTGTACCTCTCAGCAACAGCCCTCCTCAGGTTCGGAATGCCCCGCGACGCGGAGTATCGGTGGTTCTTCGCCTGCCCAACTGCCTCAATGAGCTTCTCCACTACTCCCGGGGGTGAAGCAATATCAGGGTTCCCAAATCCGAGGTCGATCACATCTATACCCCCGCGCCTGGCTTCCAACTTGCGTTGGTTCACTTCCGTGAAGACGTACGGTGGGAGGTTGTCGATACGACGAAATTGCATGCCAGAATCCTAGGTGCCTGGGTGTAAACAGAGGCGAGGCACGCACCAGAGAGACTCCTGGGGTCCCCGAACGTGCTCTCCTCAAGAGCCATGGATGCGCGAGAAGCCGTAGTATTTGGAGTTATGCGTGATCGTGAGCAATCTGTTCTCTCTGAAATCCTTCCGCCCGAGGAGAGGGCCATTGAGGCAGTTGTTGCTCGATACCAGCGAGTAGCGCCCGCCGTCACTCGATTTGCGCGGACGCTCTCGGGGAATGAGAACCTCCAAGTCCGCCTCGGAACACAGAGCGCTGCAACCGAGAACACGATCATCCTTGACCCTGGGGTGTTCCAGACCGCTTACGCCCGAGCTGCGCCTGTGACACCGTCAGAAGTTGCACTCACTTCAGCACTCCACGAAGTGATTCACCTCATTGCTACCAACCTCGACGAGGAACGACCTATCCCACGCGAGTGGCGCGCGTTCCTACCGGAGTCGCACGACGAGGAGAGTGACACCGAGGGGGCAATGGTCCCTGTCGGGCTCTTCCAGCTCAGTGAGATGGAGGAGGATCTCATCCGACCTGAGGTAGCAGAGGAAGACATTGATCCCGACGATGACGACGCTGACCCGGATGCCGTCCCACTCCTCACTGCCCTCAACGCTATCGGCGGTCCTGCAGCGGAGGCGATGTTCCTCTCAATAGAGGATGCGCGCCAAGAACGGCTCCACTTCGATGTGTACCCCGGGGCAGGGTCGGTCCTTCGTGACCTCTACCGCACATCCGTTGCTCACGCCATGGCGCACGCCAGACCGCTCGGCCAGTTCGCGTTGACATGCTTCATGATCGTTGGAGGCCACGAGGAACGGGACCAAGTTCAACGCAAGCTTGAGCCTCATGTTGCGCTCGCAATCGATGACGCAATGGTCTTCCTCGATCGAGCACTCGAGCTCGATGACCCGTGGTCTGTCGGGACGGTCGCGCTGCAACTCCTCTCCGTTGCTCGGATGCACAACCTCGTTCAGGAGGGAGCGGACACGACATCTCAACACGGACGCAACGCGGAGATGGACGCGGATCAAGCAACGATTGCTGACACCGTTGACGCGGTGCGAATGGTGACACCCTCCTTGGCGAACCGCGAGTCCTACGAGAAGACAAGAACCGCTGCCCAATCAGTCTCTGCGCAAGAGGGGAAGTTTGGTGAAGCAGAGATAGCCGGTGATCCGGCAACAGACCAGATCATGAAGGTCTCTCTCTCCCCCACAGTGTACCTCCCGACGGGGCAGGCGGGAAAGCTCATCGTCACCGATCTGCCAACTCGCTTCGTCGATTGGGCACCACAAGGCAGAGAACTTCTGCACAAGTCATCAACAGAGTGGGGGGTAGCTCAACACCGCGTCTCTGGCGAGCTCTACCCCCTCTTTCTCGCGAATCAGAGGCGCGGGCTCCGCTCCGGATTCGATGCTGGCGACCTCTCCCCTTACACGCCGTTACTCCTCGGTGCCGGCCTGTACGAGCGAATGTTTGAGCGCCGTGATCTTCCGTCGCGACGATCCTATGCATTGAGCCTCCTCGTGGATGGGTCTGCTTCAATGCTTCAACCTCGAACAGCTGGCACCCGCAAGTCACCCTGGGCGTTGGCCGCAGCGCTCCTCGGAGCTTGGACGCTCGCTCGCCTCGCTGACGAACTCCAGATCGAGTTCGAACTCGCCTTATTCAACCGCTCCTTCGCAGCCGACAGCAGCGACACCGAAGCGGCGTTTCGTGAGAAGAGCGCTCGGGCAACAGCCGGGCTCCGACAGTCCCAGGGTGGACACGCTGAACGCTTAACGCGTACTGTGAATCACTACCTTGTCAAAAGCTTCAACCAGAGATGGCGAGCTTCCGAAGACATGCTTGCGGGGTTGTTCTACGCTGCGGCTGCACCCCTGGAAGCAGCAAGAGAGGCGCGCCGCCAACCCGACGAGGCACCCCCGATCTCCATGTTCGAGAAGGCATCGAACGTGGATGAATTCAACCTTGTCCATGCTGCGGAACGCCTCGCTACCCAACGCGCGAAGCATCAGATTCTTGTCGTTCTCGCTGATGGTATGACGCGAGGGTCGGTGCAGACGCTCGCTGAGACCGTGGCAAGTATTGAGTACTCCGGGGTCACCGTACTCGGCATCGGCATTGGCGACGACACAGTGCGCTCAGCATATTCAAGAGCCCAGGTTGTTGAGCATCCGCTCGAACTCGCTTCAGCAATGGTCGACGGCGTCCGCTCGACGCTTATCAGGACAATCGCGACCGCCGGTGTTGGAACCTGGTGGGCCCACGCCGGAGAGCGCAAGTTACAAGATCTAGCAATTTAGGAGATGCCATGAGTGAAGTAATCACGTTCGTCGATCCGTCTGGTTCAGGACCAGACGTTCTCCTCCCTGTCACTGAGGTTCCCACGGAGGTCCCAGATTTCGTGACACGGCAAGATCACATCCCAAGCAAGGATCCGTACTACGTTGACCTCGGGATGATGTACCGTCTTGCTCGCCTTGAGGAGGTGCGCCAGAGTCACTTCACGCATACCCCGCTACACCTGGCCCTCCGAGGACACATGGGCACGGGGAAAGACCATGACCTTGAGCAGTTCGCTGCGCGCCTGAGAATCCCTTACTACCGGATTCCACTCACCGGCGAGGTACGCGACATCACGCTCATCGGCTCGGTGAAGCTCCATGGAGACGGGAAAGGCGGCACGGAGAGCAGATGGGAGGACGGAGATATAACTCGAGCACTACGCGGACCTGCCCTTGTGAATCTCTCAGAGTTGAACGCCGCGGGTGCTGAGACGCTCTTTGCCCTGCATGGCCTCTTGGATCGTCACCAGGCGCTCGAACTGCCGACAGGTGAGGTTGTACGTCTGCGCGGTGATGTCCGTATCTTCGGTACGCTGAACCCTACCGACCTGCGCGATTATGCAGGGACACAGACTCTCAATAAGTCCTTCGCTGATCGCTGGATCATCTGGGAGAAAATCTTCCCAACTGCTGAGGAACTCGATTCGATGCTTATCCGCAGGCACCCAGGAATGGACCCAGAGGTACGAGAGCTCCTCACGAAGCTCACCGTTGAGATCAACACCTCTTTTACCACCGCGGATTCAAGAATCCGTGTCGAGACACCCATGTCACTTCGATCAGTCCTCGACCGCTATCCAGCCGGCCTCCGGATGTATGCAGATTCTCAAGATCCGATGCGCTCAGCGTGGCAGGAGTTCGTCCTCCCACACATTGATCCGCATGACCGTGACCACTACGAGACAGTATGGTCTGCGGTAGTTCGGACGGGACCAGCACGTCCGCCATACTCCGACTGAGAGGACTCAACTATGCCGTCATTCGACATCGTCTCCCAAGTAGACAACCAGGAAGTTCGCAACGCCGTTGACCAGACATCGCGAGAACTGATGAACCGGTACGACTTCAAGGGCACCAACACCACAGTCAACCTCTCAGACGAAGGTATCACCATAGAGTCTTCCGCCGAGGGACGTCTTGAGGCTGCAATTGACGTGCTCAAGACCAAGCTCGTATCGCGCAAGGTCTCCCTGAAGTCCATTGGGGGTGGTGATCCGAAACAGATTGGGGGGGGCAGATACCAGGCCGTGTTCACCTTGCATGAGGGCATTGCACAGGATGCTGCCAAAGAGTTGACGAGAGACATCAAAGAGATGAAGTTGAAAGTCCAGGTCCAGATCCAGGGAGATCAGCTCCGAGTCACAGGGAAGAAGAGGGATGACCTTCAGAATGTGATCGCTGCTATCCGCGACATGGAGTTCCGCCTCCCCCTTCAGTACATCAACTTCAGGGATTGAGTCAGGAAGACATCTCAGCGGATCACGGATCTCCGCACTCCGCTAACTTTCCCTCTATGACTTACCGCATGAACAACCCAGAAGTCGACGCGAAGATCGACGAGCTCGTAGCGTCCGTCGTTTCCGCTGGCGACGCTACGACACGAGACACTGACCAGGTGCGCGAGATAATCGTCACTGCGCTCAAATTGATCAGAGACGAGACCGACCGAGGCGATGTCAAGATGATGAACACCGCCATCAAGGAATTGCGCTACTCATCACTCGTGTTTCAGCCATATCGCGATACCAGGAAAGTTGCCGTCTACGGATCAGCGCGAACAGATCCAAGCGATCCGAACTATGTGATGGCTGAGGAGTTTGGCCGTCGGATTGCCGAAGATCTCGAATGGCTCGTTATCACTGGTGCTGGACCTGGGATCATGGCAGCAGCGAACAAGGGGGCAGGGAGAGACCACAGCTTCGGCGTCAATATTCGCCTGCCATTCGAGAGCGGCGCCAACGAGTATCTCGCACCGGGGAAGGTCATCAACTTCAAGTACTTCTTTACCCGCAAGGTCCAGTTCGTAAAGGAGGGAGATGCCTTTGCGCTCTTCCCCGGTGGATTCGGCACTCTCGACGAGGCGTTCGAGCTCCTCACACTCATCCAGACAGGAAAGTCTGATCTTCACCCAATCGTCATGATCGAGACAGAAGGGACCGGCTACTGGGATGCATGGAATGTCTTGTGTAACTCCCTCACCGAACAGGGAATGATCTCAAAAGAGGACGCCAACCTGTACATGGTCACGACAAGCATCGATGAAGCTATCGACGAGATCACTCGGTTCTATCGCGTCTATCACTCGCAACGCTTCGTGGACGGCCTCCTCGTCCTGCGTCTTCGCACCAGTGTCCCGGAGAGCCTGCTCGTTGAGCTCTCCAACGAATTCTCCGACATCATCCGATCAGGGCGTATCGAATCGATCCCCCCAACCCAGGCCGAAGTCGAGACCGAAGACAACGTGGATCTTCCAAGGATTGCCTTCGACTTTAACCTGCATGGCTATGGGCGTCTGCGTATGTTGATTGATCGCCTGAATGACTCGGTCGTGGCGTGACTCGGTATCCGCCAGCACACGCGGGTACAGTAGAATCTCTCCATGCGTGAGATCCTTTCCGATCTGGTCGCGGAGCAGCAGCACCTCGACCAATACCTTCAGTCCCTGCGAAATCGACAGTGGGCAGTACCAACCCCTGCCAAGGGTTGGACAATTCAGGACACCGTCAGTCACCTCGCGCACGTCGAAACAGTCGCGGCAGAGGTCTTGGCTGAAGGCAAGAATCGACTTGATGCCGAGGAGATTGTCGACCTCGATGAGTGGACCGAGCGAGGGGTTGCACTCGGTCGCGGACGCCGACACCAGGAGATCATTGAGTGGTGGCGATTCGGGCGGGCGGACGTAATCGAGGCACTCTCGAGAACTCTGCCATCAGATCGAGTGCCCTGGCTCCACGGCGACATGAGTGCCCGCTCATTTGCAACTATACGTCTCATGGAGACCTGGGCTCACGGCCTTGATGTGAAAGCTGCGATCCTCGAACGTATCACACCTCTTGATCGACCTCCTGCTGGTCACCCAGAAGACGTTGAGTGGGTGGACCCGCTCGCAGATACGGTGAGGCTTCGCCACATTGCTCGCCTCGGTCAGCGCTCTCTCCCGTTCTCGTTCGAGAGGGCCGGAGAACACTTCCCCGACTCCGGAATTCGGGTCGAGGTCATGGGTCCACTTTTTGCTGCTTGGCGTTTTGGCCCGGAGGATACGGACCAAGTGATCAAGGGTATGGCGAGCGAGTGGTGCAGAGTGATCGTTCAACGTCAGGCACCAGAGGACACCAACCTCAAGGCCGTCGGTGAACACGCTGAGACCGCCCTTCGGATCGCTCGGACTTACTGAAGTGGGTATCCCCCGGCTCGTAGGGATGGTCCATCTCGGGCCACTCCCCGGTTCTCCTCGGTTCTGCGGCGACTTCGATGCCACCATTGCAGCCGCTATGCACGATGCTGAGATCATTGCAGAAGCCGGCTTCGACGGTGTCATGGTTGAGAATTTCGGGGATGCTCCCTTCTTCGCTTCTGATGTACCAAAGGTGACGATTGCTGCAATGACAACAGCCGTGAACGCCGTGTATGAAGCTTCCAGACTCCCGGTGGGTATCAACGTTCTTCGCAACGATGGTCGTGGTGCCCTCGCTGTTGCTGCCGCAACACCTGCGTCCTTTGTTCGCGTCAACGTCCTATCAGGCATGATGTTCACCGATCAAGGCCCAATCGTGGGTGAGAGCGCCGAGATTGCACGACTCCGCTCCCACATCTGCCCAGATGTGTCGATCATGGCGGACGTGTTTGTGAAACACTCGACGCCGCCCCCAGGACTGACGATTGGGGATGCTGTCGACGACCTCACTCAGCGCGCCGGAGCAGACGCAGTTGTGGTGTCGGGACGAGGAACGGGAGCTCCTATAGATCTCGACCACCTCAAGACCGTCTCGGAGCGGAGCGACCTCCCCCTCTATCTCGGTTCCGGTGGAAGAGCCTCGAACATTGCCTCGCTACTCAAGATTGCGCACGGAGCAATCGTTGGCACCTCGATAAAGATCGAGGGAGTACCAACAAACCGCGTTGACCGAGACGCTGCTCTCGCGTTCGTAGAAGCAGCGAAGTGAGAACACGCAGACCTTTCTC
>CAYYGI010000017.1:10529-12569 GCA_964471085.1 uncultured Acidimicrobiaceae bacterium | reverse complement strand
AAACGTGCAACGGTCTCAATGTGGTACGTCTGGGGGAAAAGATCGACTGGTACGGCTTCGATGAACTCGTAGCCGTATTCGGGGAATACCGCTGCGTCTCGAGCCAGACTTGCGGGATCGCACGCTACGTATGCAATGCGGCGCGGCATTGCTGACGTGACTGCTTCGATCCCTCGCCTTCCAAGACCCTTCCTAGGTGGGTCGACGACTGCCACGTCCCAGTACTCGTCGAGCGACTCAATCTCCCTCGTGAAGGATCCAGCAACGAGGTTGTGGTCGACGCCTACGGCAGTGAGGTTGACGCGCGCAGCAGCGATCGCACCTGGGGTTGAGTCGATCCCCACGACACGGTCAGCGAGCCTCCCCACGGTTGCACCGAAGAGACCAACACCGCAGTAACCATCGAGGAGCGTGTCTTCCTCGGTGACTTCGAGCATGTCTTTCACAACTTGCACAAGGACATCGGCGCCCGGAGTGTTGTTCTGGAAGAAAGCATCTAAGGGGATAGTGAGAGTGGCGCCGTCAACGATCTCAGTGAGACGCGGAGCGCCTATCACCGATTCGATCCGTCCCCCGACACGCTGTGCCACCGGGATGCCCCACTGCGGGGCAGTATCGGGGATTTCACCGGTTACCAGCGCTACACGATCTCCGGTACGGGTTCCGGCACGGAGGGTTATTTGTTGTGCACCTTCGAGGTTCCCGAGGCGGTGGTACACCTCGCTGAGCTCCGGTACGAGGAGGAGGCACGCATCGAGGTGCACGATGTCATTTGAGCGGTGCCGGTAAAGGCCGGGGCGACCGTTCACAACATGGAAATCCATCCGATTCCGGTAACCGAGATCAGGCCCCACTGGGAGAACATCGTGAACTGTTGGATTCTCGATGCGTCCGAGGCGGCGGAGTTGATCCGAGACGGTCGTGTGCTTCCATGACCTCTGTGTCTCTTCGTTGGTGAACTGCCACTGACATCCGCCGCACGCGTCGGTGAACGGGCACGGTGAACTTCGGCGCAGCGGAGAGGGGTCGATGATTTCGACGAGCTCTGTCCTTGCCCAAGATCCCTTGTCTTGGACGATCGTGGTCTCGACGATATCGCCAGGCATTGCACCATAGATAAAATGTGCTTTTCCGTCTCTGCGAGCAACGGCTTCGCCGCCGTGGGCCATACCGTGGGGGTGGAGTTCAACCATCCCGATAAGCTACCGCTTTGGTGGTTCGCACTCACCATGGTTGATCGAGTTGCGCTACCCGTACCTATGAAGGAACCCAACGAAATGCGCACCGTATTGCTCTTCCACGAATACTGGTTCTACTTCGCGATCTCGGTGACGGGCCTCGTCGGTCTGTGGGGCATCACGCTCGCCATTATGAAGCGGCAGCCCCCAAGGTCTTTCGTCTGGGTGAGAAACACAGCGATCACTGCGCTGCTTGTACTGGTGGCTTCGGGAGTCTTTATGTTCATCAATGATGTGGTCCCGGCTGACATGTTTCACGTCTTCTACGGTGTGGTCATGGCCATAGTGCTCACCCTTGCATACATGTATAGGGTCTCGATGGCACGGAAGCCCGCTCTGACTTACGGTGTTCTCATGGTGTTCATGACTGCGTTGGGAATTCGCGCATGGACGACAGTTCTGTAACACTGGTGCCTATTGTCTAGGAGAAGAAGAACGAGGAGGAGTACTTGATGCTCGAAGGCAAGCGCTTACTGATCACAGGAGTGCTCACGGATGACTCTATTGCGTGGCACACTGCACGCGTTGCACAAGAGAACGGCGCTGAGGTGGTGTTGACTGGCTTTGGACGGGCTCTCTCGCTCACGAAGCGTTCGGCGAAACGTCTCCCGAACGGGGCAGACGTTCTCGAGCTGGACATCAACAATGCAGAGCACATGGAAGCTCTCGTGGCAGAGATTACGTCGCGGTGGGGTCGACTCGATGGAGCACTGCACGCAATCGCGTACGCGCCCGAGGATGCGCTCGGTGGGAAGTTTCTTGAGACGCCACCGGAGTCGGCGTCCGTGGCATTCATCACCTC
>CAYYGI010000017.1:0-10429 GCA_964471085.1 uncultured Acidimicrobiaceae bacterium | reverse complement strand
GTGGGAAGTTTCTTGAGACGCCACCGGAGTCGGCGTCCGTGGCATTCATCACCTCAGCGTTCTCTTACAAGACACTCGCTGTTGGGCTCCGGCCACTCTTCAATGTGGCGGGGGGAGGGGCGCTGGTCGGACTTGACTTCGACAACTCTCTTGCCTGGCCCTCATACGACTGGATGGGCGTGTCGAAGTCTGCTCTCCAATCGGTCAATCGCTACCTTGCACGGTATCTCGGCGGGGAGAACATTCGTGTCAATCTCGTCTCAGCAGGACCACTTGCGACAATTGCTGCGAAATCGATTCCTGGATTTGAGCAGTTCAACGGACTCTGGGAGATCCGTGCCCCGCTCGGTTGGGATCCAACCAATCCTGACCCGGTAGCGAAGATGGCTTGCGTGCTGCTCTCGGACTTCGCTCTTGCGACCTCCGGGGAGATCGTGCACGTCGACGGTGGCTTCCACGCTGTTGCTGCAGGTGTCACTGAGGGCCTGTAGGGATCTCGGTCGGGATCTCGGTCGGGATCGAGACCGAGAACGTGGCACCGCCACCAGGGGTCGGCTCGAACCACACGCGCCCACCCATGGCTTCGACGAGACCTTTCACGATCGAGAGCCCGAGCCCCGCCCCTCCCTTGGATCGGGTGGCGTGGGGCTGAAGTTGGGTGAAGCGGTCGAAGATGACGTCGTGCTGATCGTGGGGTATGCCGGGACCATGATCGATGATCGAGATGAGGATCTCGTTCTGACTGGCTGAAGTAGCAATCTCGATCGGTCCGTGGCCACCATACTTGAATGCGTTCTCTACGAGGTTCGTGATCACGCGGTTGAGGTGGTCCGGGTCTGAGTGGACCTCGCCGATGTCTCCAGTGTGTCTGTGAATGACACGTTCGCCTTCGGGAAGCCCTTGGAGGAGTTCTACGAGGAACGCAGCAATATCGATCTGTTCCGGTCGTACGGGGAGCGAATCTGCTTCAATCCGTGACATCACAAGGAGGTCTTCGATGAGGGTCCTGAGCCTATCTGCCTGCTTTCCGGCCATCTCGATGAGCTGGCGGGCTCTTGGGTCTTCAGGGAGTAGCTCAGTGCGCTGCAATGTTGCGATTGCACCGATGATCGACGTGAGTGGTGTGCGAAGCTCATGTGAGACAACGGCGACAAAGTCTGTTTTGAGTTGCGCAAGCTCGGCCATGCGGTCGCTTATCGATTGGGCTTCCTCGAATTGTGCTATCTGGTTGAGTACCAGAGCAGCAGGGGCAGCGACTGCGTCGAGCGTTCCAATGTCATCGTCAGTGAATTCCTTGAGCTTGTCTCCGACGAGGAGGACACCGATACTTCGATTTCCTATCCCAATAGCCACAAGGGCGACGCGTTCCGCGCCAAGTTCGGTGACAAGGCGATCGTGTTCCGCACCCGTGGAAGTGTCGTTGTTGACCCTCGCGTCCCCGCTTGTGAAGACTTGCTGTGCGACTCCGGGTTCGTCCAACGCGAGGGAGAGACTGTCGGCTTGCACTATGTGGCCCGCGACCCAGATCGGGGATATCAATTCCAGGCACTCCGTGTCGGCGTTGTAGAGAAGTACGAGTCCGATACGGGCATCGACGGACTCTGCGACGCGTCTGATCAGATCGGGGAGTACGTCGTCGAACTTCGTGCCGGATCCAATGGTCCGAGAGACTTGGTAAAGGTGGGTCAATTCGCGTTCCTGGTGTGCGAGTCTCGCCCCCTCGTCTGTAGCGGACTGATACGCGGTCTCTGTTGCTGCCAGTTGCGTCTTGATGCCGACCGAGAAGAGAAGAATGAAGATCACCGCAGCAACGAATGGCAGAACTACTTGAGCAAGAGTGGTCACGTTGGCCGCAGCTTCTGGAATTGTAGTCACAGTGAACGTAACGGCAACGGTGACACCGAGGGCGACAACCCCTCGGTAGACAAGGAGCGTTGCTGCGGCGAAGAGCAAGATGAGAAGGAAGCCAACTCCGTTCGTCTCACCATCTAAGAACATCTCGTGCACGAAGATACCGAAAATAGCTGCTGAGCTCCACACGAAGATTGTCAAGTCACCAAGCGGCGAAGCCAGGACGGTTTTCCACGGTGCAACGCTGAGAAAGAGGAGGCCTGTCGTGAATCCGACGATCGTGATGGTGACGAGCGTGTTGGATGCTGGATCGAGTGGTACTGCTCGCAGCACAAAGAGGAGCAGCCCGAACCACGATACGACGAGACCCACACGAATTGTACGGATCCGATAGCGAAGGATTGCATCTCTCTCGGTCACTCGGTCAAACTCCTATCTCGGTCGGCTTCTACAGTAACCTGCGCGCGTGGCACGGATCCTTCTTCTCTTCGGCGGACGATCATCTGAACATGAGGTTTCCTGTGCTTCGGCTGTATCGGTGTACGAGGCTCTGCTTGACGGTGGGCACCGCGTGATCCCTGTCGGAATCGACCGCTCCGGAGAGTGGCACCTCTCGGATCCAACCTTCCGTCCCTTCAGTGCAGCGGGTCGTCCCGTTGAACTGAGTATTCCATCCGGGGTACTCCGCGTCGTGGAGCATGAGCTAGAGTTCGACGTCGTCTTCCCCGTGCTGCACGGGCCAATGGGTGAGGATGGCACATTGCAAGGCCTTCTTGAAATGGCGGGGAGAGCGTACGTTGGTTGCGGCGTACTCGCGAGCGCGCTCTCGATGGACAAGGATCTCGCGAAGCGTGTTGTTCAGTTCGCAGGGATCGAGACAGCGCCGTGGATTCGAGTGGAGCGATCCGATTGGCAGGCCGATCAACAGTCTGTAATTGAGGAGGCAGGACACGTTCTCGGGTACCCGTTGTTCGTGAAACCTTCGGCCCAAGGATCCTCGATCGGTGTTCACCGGGTAGAGAACGAAACGCAGTTGGTGGAGGCGGTCAAGTCGGCTTTTCGATACGATGGGAAGATCCTCATTGAGCGAGCCGTCGAGGGCCGAGAGATTGAGGTCGCTGTATTGGATGGGCCTCGATCCTCGGTTCCAGGTGAGGTGATCGTCGAATCCGGGTTTTACACGTACGACGCGAAGTACATAGATGACTCTTCCCGATTCGAGGTACCGGCGCAGCTCTCGGAGTTCGCTGCGCGGCGCGTGAAGATGCTCGCAGAACAGGTATTTATGGAACTCGGTCTCTCCGGCCTCGCGAGAGTCGACTTCTTCTACGACAAGGTATCTCGGCGGTTCCTCTTCAACGAAGCGAACTCACTCCCCGGCTTCACTTCGATCTCCGGGTTCCCAAAAATGTGGCTGGCATCGGGCATGACCTACGCCGACCTTTGTTCCCACCTCGTCGAAGTGGCACTTGAACGCCACGATGAGCGCAATCGGCTCGACATCCACTAACAGCGGCGCCCGGTCTGAGGCTCGAAGGCCGAGACCTAAATGCGGATGACCGGGCAGGTGAGTGTGCGGACGATGCCGATGACCGGCTGAATCTGGGTGACGACGAGATGGCCGAGAGCGTCGACGTCGGCTGCTTCTGCGAAAACGATCACATCGTACGGGCCCGTGACGGCTTCCGCTGAGATCGCTCCGTTGAGATCACGTATTTCGCGCGCAACGCCAGATGCGTGGCCACTGTCAGTCTGGATAAGTATGTATGCCTGAACCATGAGGGAAAGATACCAGATCTCGGATGGCTGTGGTGCTCAGAAACCGTCTGATCCGAAACGGATGTTCGTGGCAAAGGCGTTATCGCCTTCATCGTTGAGGTTGAAACGCACACGCTGACCTTGTCTGAGGAATCGAAACATTGAGCCATCGAGGCTTCCTGGTTTGAGGAGCACCTCCGTGCGGTCATCCTCGCGCACGATTGAACCGACCCCTGTTGTGGCGTCGTATGCCTTGACGACGCCCTGCATCAGGCTTTCTCTATCTTGCCTGCTTTGATGCAGGATGTGCATACGCGGGCTCGGCGGGAGTTTGTGCCGTGCTTTACGCGGATTTTCTGGATGTTCGGGCGCCAGGTCTTGGATGACCGCTTGTGCGAGAAGCTGACCTGTTTGCCGGTCCACGGTTCCTTGCCGCAGATTTCACATCTGTATGCCATGTGGGGGAGTCCTCCTGAGGTGCGATGGAACGATACTACTCCACCATCCGTAGCGGCCTCTCTGGAGTGCTCCTTGGCTGGAAAAATGCCACCAGGTAGTGGCGTTTGGCTGCGAGGTCTACCAACATTGGAGGATGACGACGGACCCGACTCAGGATCGAACGCTTGCATACCTAGCTGGCATCCCCCCCGACAGGGTGAAGGGCATTGGATCGAGAACGAGTGAGCGTCTTGCCAGCCAGGGCATCTCCTCGGTTGCCGACCTCCTCTTGAACGTCCCTCTGAGATATTTAGACCGGAGCTCTCTCTGCAACATCTCCTCAGCACCGATTGGTGAGGAAGTGACGATTGCGGGGAGAGTCGGGTCGTTCTCGTCGCGGCGAATCTCTCGTGGCAGAACAATGGCAGAAGCTACCGTATCTGACGCTACGGCGAGCGTGCGTGTGGTGTGGTTCAACCGGTACATGAAGAAGTTGACGGAGGGGGAGCAAGTCGTTCTCTCAGGAAAGATCGAGATGTTTCGAGACTCTCGTCAGATGAATAGCCCCGATGTTGACCGTCTCACGGGAGAGGAAGCACTCGAGACCGGCCGGGTTGTCCCGATCTACGGTGGTCTCGGAGGCATGCGCCCGGGCGCGGTGCGGAGTGCAATGGCGAACGCGTTGCGCAGGTCCCTCCCTATTGTCGATCTCCTCGTCGAGAGAGTCCGGGATCGCTTCGACCTTGTCGACCGTTCGTTCGCGATATCGAGCATGCATTACCCAGCATCCCTCAATGACGTGACAAGAGCAGAGCGCAGGCTGATTTTTGACGAGTTCCTGCGCATCCAGATGGTGCTCAAAGTTCGCGAGTATGAGGAGTTTGACTCTCAGGTCGGTGTCCAGAATTCGGTGAAGGGGGAGCTGTTCCACCGTTTCGTCAACTCCCTTCCGTATCAACTCACGAAGGCACAAGAGAGGGTTCTCAACGGGATACTCAGTGATATGGAGGCTCGAACGCCGATGCACCGTCTCCTCCAGGGTGAGGTAGGTTCCGGGAAGACGGTTGTAGTGGTCTGCGCTCTCCTCACTTCGGTCGAGAGTGGGCATCAGTGCGCCGTTATGGCGCCAACCGAGGTGCTCGCGACTCAACACTACCTTGGCACCGAGATGGCGTTGAAGGATGCCGCGATGGCACCAGCGCTCCAAGACACTTCCGCGGCTGCAACGACCCCGCTCTTTGCAGGAGAGATGCTCGCTACTCGTCCTGTCCGCATCGGCCTGTTCACAGGGGGTCGAGTGACCACAAATTTTGTGGCAGGAGATGTCTCGCGAGCTCAGGGTCACAACTGGCTCAGGGACGGGACGATTGACATTGCGTTCGGGACTCAGGCGTTGATTCAGAAGGATGTCACGTTCCATTCGCTCGGCATTGCAGTCATTGATGAACAGCACCGGTTCGGCGTCGAACAGCGAGTTGTTCTGCGCGACAAGAATCAGGGTGGGGGAGTGCCGGACCTCCTGCTCATGACTGCAACACCGATTCCGAGGACGCTCGCAATGACGCTATATGGTGACTTGAAGGTCTCCGTGATCGACGAGCTGCCTCCCGGTCGAAGGCCTATTGCCACGACGTTGGTGTCTGACACAGCCGATGAGGCCATTGATCGCCGGATCGCTGAGACAGTTGCCCGCGGTCATCAGGTATTCGTTGTGTGTCCCCTGGTGGAAGACTCAGACAAGATCGAGGCACGGTCAGCAACATCTGAGCGGAAGAGGCTGAGTGTGAGCCTCCCAGATGTTCGATTGGGATTGCTGCATGGTCAGATGCGATCTGATGAGAAGGCAGACATCATGCACCGGTTCCGGGCGGGTGATCTCGACGTTCTTGTGGCGACCACTGTGGTTGAGGTAGGGATAGATGTGCCGAACGCAACGTTGATGGTGATCCGCACCGCAGACCGATTCGGCCTGAGCCAACTCCATCAGCTGCGTGGTCGAGTTGGGAGAGGGGAGCACCCAGGGAGCTGCCTCCTCTCTGCTGATGCGTCTACTCCTGATGGTCTTCGTAGGATTGAAGCAATAGCTGCATCGACAGATGGCTTTGCTCTCTCCGAGATTGACCTCGTCATTCGGGGCCAAGGAACGGTGTTTGGTGGCGCTCAATCCGGTGCCGTTGATCTCCGGCTTGGGGATATCTTGCGGGATCATGAGATCCTTGACGCTGCAAGCGTGCTCGCCACTGAAGCTGTGCAAGAAGATCCTGAGAGTGCTTTTGTGCATGGCGTGATGACCGAAGTAGCGGCACTGCTCGGAGATTCGACACGCTGGCTCACAAGGAGTTGAGATGAGGATTGTCGCTGGATTAGCGAAGGGTCGTTCTCTTGCTGTGCCCAAGTCGGGGACACGCCCGATGACGGGTCGTGCACGGGAGTCTCTCTTCTCCATCCTTGCTGGGCGCGTTGACGGCGCCTGCGTCCTCGATCTCTTTGCTGGTTCAGGCGCGCTTGGACTTGAAGCGCTGAGCCGCGGGGCCTCTGATGTGGTCTTCGTTGAGAGAGGCCGCAGAGCTACCCTGATCCTTGCCGAGAACATAGAGCGAGTAGGTCTTGGGGGGAGTGTTCGCACTCGAGACGTTGCATCGTTCTTGAGGTCGGCTGAAGGCCGATATGATCTCGTGTTTCTCGACCCGCCCTACAGTGATGATGACACAGAGGTCCTTGCTACGTTGGAGTTGCTCGACCAGGTGCTTGCGCCGGCTGCAACAGTTGTGTTGCACCGACAAGCGCGCAGTGCCGTCGAGTTGCCAGATAACCTGTGCAGAGTAGATGAGCGACGGTACGGTGATGCAGTCGTAACGATAATGGAGAGGGTGTAACCGTGATAATTGCGATCGTTCCAGGGAGCTTCGATCCCCCAACGAATGGGCATCTTGATGTTGTCGAAAGGTGTGCAGCGCTCTTCGATGAGGTCGTTGTCGGCGTGGTGGGTAACCCATCGAAGGTACCTCTCTTCACAGCTAAAGAACGTGTTGCTCTCCTCGGGGAGTGCACAGCGCAGTGGCCGAATGTTCGCGCTGTCGCCTTTGAGGGTCTTCTCGTCGACTTCGCACGCGAAATCGGTGCTACTACGGTGGTGAAGGGTTTGCGAGCAGTCACTGATTTCGAGTTCGAGATTCAGATGTCCCAGATGAATCGTCACCTCTCCGGGGACGTCGTCTCACTCTTTGTCGCAACAAAACCCGAGTATGGCTATCTCTCCTCCTCCTTAGTCAAGGAGGTAGCGCGCCTTGGAGGTTCGGTCGAAGGGCTTGTTCCTGATTCCGTAGCTGCGGCGCTGAAGGAGCGTTTGAAGTGACCGACCACCAAGAACAGTCTGCACCTGCCTCGCCCGTGCCGGGACATCTCGCTGAGTTGCTTGAGGAACTTATCACGGAGATCGAGAACGCTCGGGCCGTTCCGCTCTCGAGCAACGTCATGATCAGCCAGGAGGAGATGTTGGATCGGCTCCACGAAGCCGCAGAACAACTTCCTGAGGAGTTACGGGCTGCTCGTTGGATGGTGCGCGAACGTGAGTCCTACATTGCAAGAACGAACGAACGCGCTCAGGAACTCGTCGGCAAAGCAAAGGCGGAGTCCGAGCTGCTCGTCTCCGAAAATTACATTGTGCAGGAGGCCGTTGAGGAAGCAAACTCCCTCACACGCAACGCCGAGAGTGAAGCCCGCCGCATCAGGCTCGAAGCCGAAGACTTCGCGGAGCGGCACCTGTTGGAAGCAGAGAACGTGCTTGGGGAGCTGTACCGTTACGTCACTGAGGCTCGCGCCGAACTTCATCAAGCGCTCCCGAAGGCTCCTGACCCACCAATAAGCCAGTAGGACGCAGTACGAGACACGTGCTACTGCTATAGAAGTTTCCTGTACCCTCCCTCTATGGTTCCTGACCCTTTCGTGCTCAACGTCTCTGACCTTCTCGGCAACGAAGCATCGTCGCGTCGTGTAGCGATCACCGAGACAGTCAACTGGAAAGTCGAGATGATCGAGGTGTCACAGGATGAGCCACTCAGGGCTGACCTCATGCTCCATCCCGTGTCTGGTGGTGTTGCAGTGACAGGGCGCGTCTATTTCGCTACGCGAGAGTCGTGCTATCGCTGCCTTAGCGTCACCGTCACCGACCGCGATACTTCGGTCGGTGCGCTTTTCGACAGCGGTGAGAGCGACGACGAGACCTATCCTCTCGATGGATACGAGATCAACGTTGCTCAAATGTTGCGCGATGATGTACTCCTCTCGCTCCCAATCGTTGAAGTTTGTGGTCGGGACTGTCCCGGAGTGGTAAGTAGCGCACAATCAGGATTGAATACGGAGCTCTCGGATAGCGATGGTGATACGCACTCACCCTTCGCTGTCTTGAAGAACCTCCTCGAGTCTGAGAAGTAAGTGGATCAAGGAATAGGCGGAATAGGATTCTCACATGGCTGTCCCCAAGAAAAAGATGTCGCGATCACGTACACGCCGCCGCAAGGCGCAGTGGAAAGTCGCCCGTCCAACTATCTCGAGTTGTGCTCAATGTAACGCTCCCAGTGCACCGCACCGAGCTTGTAAAGCGTGCGGCACATACAGGGGCCGTGAAGTGACGCCGGTTGAGTAGTTCCAATGGCGACAATCGCGGTCGACGCCATGGGGAGCGACACCTCCCCACTTGAGATTGTCGAAGGTGCCATTCTCGCTGCGCACGGGGGACGTCGCACTCTCCTTGTCGGTGACGCTTCCGTGATCTCCCCTCTCCTTGACGACAGGGGAGTTGATATTCCTGTGCATCACGCGTCCGAAGTGATCACGATGACGGACGATCCGGCGCGCGCCATCCGAGATAAAAAGGATGCTTCCGTTGCCGTGGCTGCGCGGCTCGTGGCTTCCGGAGAAGCCGGAGCGATGGTTTCGGCCGGTTCGACGGGAGCAGCGCTTGCCGCTGCAGCCTTTCTGATCGGGAGGCTTCCAGGGGTCACGCGACCGGGCATCGCGTCCATTTTCCCGACGGGTCACGTTGTTGTTGACGTCGGGGCGAATATTGCATGCAAACCGGAGCACCTCCTCCAGTTTGCTGTCATGGGATCTGCCGTCGCGGTCGTTCATCAGAACATCGAACGACCGCGAGTCGGTCTCTTGAATGTTGGGGAGGAGGAGTCGAAGGGGAGAGATCTTGAGCGCGCAGCGTTCAAGCTCCTCACACAGAGTGCGTCCGTGAACTTTATTGGGAATATTGAAGGGAGCGACCTCGCGACCGATGTCGTTGACGTGATCGTGACCGACGGCTTCACAGGAAACGTTTTCCTCAAGACCGGTGAGGGGGCGGGGAGAGTAATCCAGAGCATGATGTTGAAGGCGCTCGCGAAGCCTGAATACGCGGACGCTGTGCAACAACTCATGCCCGCGTTCCTTGAGGTTCGCGAACAGCTCAGCGCGGAGACCGTTGGTGGAGCCCACCTTGTGGGAGTCAAGGGAGTTGTTGTGATAGCTCACGGTTCGTCATCTCGCGTTGCGATCTGCAACGCTATTGAGAAAGCGGCCGAGGGTGTGTCGAACGGTCTTGTCGAGAAGGTAAATCGGGGCATTGTGTCGGCGGGGCTTTGACATGTCGCAGATCGAGGACTCTTGGGTTGCTGTTGAAGCGGTTCTCGAGTACCAGTTCAGCGAGCGTGCGCTTCTCTCTACAGCCCTGACCCACTCCTCGTTTGCTGTAGAGAACGGCATTGAGTCGTATGAGCGTCTCGAGTTTCTCGGGGATGCTGTCCTTGAACTTGCAGTCACGGCGAGAATTTATGAGGCGCTTCCGGAGGCACCCGAGGGTCGGATGACACGGATTCGCGCAGCGGTCGTAGATGAGACAACCCTGGCCGAAGCGGCTCGAACCTGCGGGCTTTCGGAGGCCATCCGTCTCGGCGTTGGGGAGGACCGGTCAGGTGGTCGTGATCGACCATCGATTCTCTCTGACGTACTGGAGGCACTCCTTGGCGCGATCTATCTCGATGGTGGTGCTGATGCAGCGTTTCGTGTGATTCTTCGTCTCCTTGATGAAGTCATTGAGGACCGCGTGGCGTCGGCTGATATCGGGGATGCCAGGTCCGCACTCCAGGAGCATCTCGCCCGCGAGGGGAGGATCGTTTCTTTCGAGTATGAGCGCTCTGGACCTGACCACGCAGCCACGTACTCGGCGACTGCCTACGTTGAGGGGGACGTGATCGGCACCGGTTCCGGAGGCTCGAAGAAGGCGGCAGCCATTGCTTGTGCGAGAGCAGCACTTGATGCTGGCATCTGAGGTGTGTCGTGCACGGCGAGCAAATACTTACATTCATGTAGTTCGCTCTAGTAACCTCCCTTCGCGTGG
>CAYYGI010000016.1:7896-12660 GCA_964471085.1 uncultured Acidimicrobiaceae bacterium | reverse complement strand
GCTTCATCCCCCCACCAAGAGCGGAGAGAGGAAGCAGGGAGTCCCCTACTCTGCCATCGACCTTGCTACCTCAACAAGAGTGCGGACACCGAATCCGGTGCCGCCCTTCGAGATGTAGTGGTCGGGCTTGTCGGCTCGAGCAGGGCCAGCAACATCGAGATGAACCCAGGGTGTGTCACCAACGAACTCCGCGAGGATGAGCCCCGCCGTGATCGCACCCCCGAAGGGTCCTGCGATATTTTTCATGTCGGCGATGTCGGACTCGATGAGCGGCTTGTAGTCAGCATCGAGGGGCATCCGCCACATCTTCTCCCCTGCCGCTCTCGCCGCCGAAACAACGATCTCAGCAGCCTCCTCCTCCAAGGCGAACAACCCACCGATTCCCGTGCCAAGGGCGACCTTACATGCCCCGGTAAGCGTCGCGATGTCCACGATGAGATCCGGCGCCTCCTCAACTGCGAGCGCGAGAGCGTCCGCGAGCACGAGACGGCCCTCAGCGTCGGTGTTGAGGACTTCAATTGTCTTGCCGTTGTACGCCGTCATCACGTCTCCGGGCCTCTGAGCAGAGCCTCCGGTGAGGTTCTCAGTGAGGGGCGTGATGCCTATCACGTTCACTGCAAGGCCGAGATCAGCAATCACCTTCATTGCACCAATCACCGCGGCAGCACCCGCCATATCCGTTTTCATCGTCTCCATACCAACCGCGGTCTTGATCGAGAGCCCACCCGAGTCGAATACGATGCCCTTCCCTACGAGTGCAACCGTCTTGGTCGCCCCTTCGGGGGCGTAGCGCATAACTACCATGCGAGCAGGACGATCAGCCCCGGCGTTGACAGCGATCAGACCACCGAACCCTGCCTCTACGATCGCGTCCTCGTCGTACACCTCCACATCAATATCAGGGGAGAGCCCGGACGCGATATCTGCAATTGCCGCAGGAGGCTTATCTGCGGCTGGCCTGTTCACGAGGTCTCTCGCGAGAAGAATGCCTGCGGCGAGGCTCGTCGCTGCCTCAATCTCCTCTCGAACATCTGCATTCCCAAGGAGCGTCACCGAGGCGAGCTTCGGCGTCTTCGGGTCAGACTTGTACTCATCAAAAGAGTACGACCCCAACACCGTGCCGAGCACAACTGCGCTCACGGCACCATCGATTCCGATTTGGTGGAGGGCTGTAGCTACCGTCGAGTAGCCCTTAACTGCACGAGCAGCGATTCCCGCCACCCGCCGGAGAGCCTCGTCATCGGCCTCTTCACCCAACCCAACGAGAAGGCACTCTGGTGTCGGGCCGTCGGGTGTCTGCAAGAAGAGTGTCTGGCCGTGCTTGCCGGAGAAATCGTGGACGTCGAGCACTGCCGAGAGTGAGTCAAGATCCGGCGCTATTGCGCCCTCACTCCCAATGACCCTGTCTGCATACACCGGCACCACGACGAGTTCCGCTCCATCGGCATCCCCTGTTCTGAATTCAATCATATTCGACTCTCTCTCTGGTGGGTGTTCTGAGTTATCTGAGTGCAGCAAGAACGCGCAACGCGACGTCTTGTGCTGTGAAACCGAGCTGGGATGCGAGCACCTTGGCAGGTGCCGACGCGCCGAATCGATCGATGCCGATTGCTTCTCCACCATTCACGGTGAAGCCCCCCCAGGCACCCGTTGTGCCGGCTTCAATCGTGAAGACGGGAAGATTGGGGGGAAGGACCGTGCTGCGATAGTCCGAGGGTTGGGAGTGGAAGCACTCCACACACGGCATCGAGACGACCCGGGCAGACACGCCATCGATCGCCATCAAGTCGGCAGCACCCTCAGCAAGAGCAACCTCCGAGCCGGTAGCAAGGAGCACAACCTCGTCGCCCTCTCTGCGAATATATCCGCCCATAGCAACATCGTTCTTCTCTGGAGCTGCCAGAGGAACCGGGAGCCCTTGCCGTGTCAGGATCAACGCCGTAGGGCCGTCCAATCGGTTGATTGCGTGCTCCCACGCTACGGCCGTCTCCCTCGGATCTGCTGGACGAACCACATGGAGATTGGGGATTGCTCGAAGCGACGCGAGGTGCTCGATCGGCTGATGCGTCGGCCCATCCTCACCAAGCAGTATCGAGTCGTGCGTCCACACATAGACCGCAGGCACCTCCATAAGCGCAGCAAGGCGCACAGAGGGTCGCATGTAGTCGGAGAACACAAGGAAGGTGCCCCCATACGGCCGTACTCCGCCGTGCTGCACCATCCCGTTCATGATGGAGCCCATTGCGTGTTCCCGCACACCGTACCGGATGTTCCTGCCTCTGCGGTCTTGCACGGAGAAGTCGCTGGACTCATCAATTATCGTGTTGTTCGAGGGCGCAAGATCAGCCGAACCGGAGAGTACGTCTGGTCGGCGTGCCGCAAGCTGCTGAATGACTCTCTGACTCAACGTGCGAGTAGCGACGTTTGAGCCCGGTTCAACATTCGGCGTGTCAAGAGAGACAGGCTCAGGATTCCAGGTGGAGTCCCAGCGCTCTGATCGATCGGGCTCCCTCTGCGCAATGGATCGGTACCGACCCTCCCACGCTGCCCTGGCATCAATGCCGCGCTGCATCGCGTCAACGAAGAAACCGTACACATCATCCGCTACCGTGAATTCTGGGAGGTCCCAGCCGAACGCCTCCTTTGCTCCCGCAATCTCAACAGCACCGAGAGGGGCACCATGAGCAGCAGCGGTGTCATGTTTCGTCGGTGCACCGTAGCCAATATGTGTCTTGCACGAGATGAGCGTTGGACGAGCTTCCTCGCCGAGCGCCTCGTGTACGGCCGCTGCGATTGCTCCCCGGTCGTGGCCGTCGACCGTCAACGTCTGCCACCCGTAGGCATCGAAACGCTTCGGGACATCTTCTGAGAATGCAAGATCAGTCGATCCATCGATCGTGATCGAGTTGTCGTCGTAGAACACGATCAACCTGCCGAGCCCAAGATGGCCCGCAAGCGATGCAGCCTCCGAGGCAACCCCCTCCATGAGGTCACCATCACCACAGAACACGTACGTGCGATGATCCAACAACTCCGCGCCATGGACGCCACGCAGGTGCTCTTCAGCCATCGCCATACCCACAGCGGCCCCGAATCCCTGGCCAAGAGGTCCCGTGGTCGTCTCAATTCCGATGTGCGGATTGTACTCGGGGTGCCCTGCGGTCTCCGAACCCCACTGGCGGAAATCTTTGATGTCCTCCATCGTCACAGGGAAGCCGGAGAGATGCAGCAGGCTGTAGAGGAGCATGGATCCGTGGCCGTTCGAGAGAACGAACCGGTCTCGGTCCACCCACGTCGGGTCGGTCGGGTCAACGGTAAGAAACTGGGACCAGAGAACAACGGCAATGTCCGCCATCCCCATTGGCATACCCGGATGGCCGGAATTTGCCCTCTCAACGGCGTCCATGGAGAGGACCCGGATCGTATCAGCAGCCCTCTGTTCAATCGTGCTCGTCATCAAACCTCCTTGGGGTGCGCTGTCGGATTACGCTCACGGTGCGCTGCCGAGGATCCTTGTGAGCAAAGGGTTAGCGCCTCGCTAATCGCTACATCCATTTCGCGGCAGACCCTCAGATAACCAGCGGCGGCGAGCGCACATGTCCGCCACTTCTTGCACCAAAGCATCTTCACCGGTATTGGCAGTTCTTGTTCTGTATCGATTCAACATCTATCCATATCCAAGGCTGACACGCGTGACTGGTCCGACACGTGGATTAACTGTCCTCGTCTTCTTCACGACTTCGAATATCGGCGTCTCGCTTAGTCTGCCCACGGAGAGTCACGGCCAAGACAGCGGCGAAGGCCGTAAAGAAGGCGGCGAATCCGAAAAAAGGATAGTCGTTCAGAATTGCCACAATTGCAACCACGAGGGCTGCTAACACCAAGACTCCCCCGATGATAGGACCTCGACGCTGCGCCTCCACGTTACCGTCGACAACCTTGGCCTCCAACCTCTGACGATGTTCAGACTGGGCCTCTGCCATGACGAAAATACGGTCAGCTGCTCCTTTCAGAACTTCCTCGTATCGCTCAAGAATCTGTGGTGGGGGCAGGGGGCCGCTGAAGGAAGATGCCTGGATCTGCAGCATCGTCTGCATGTTCAATGGTGGCTCTACAACCTCAGGGGCATCGGTACTGTTGTCGGCGAGGTCGGCTTCTGTCTCCAGCGACGACGATGTCTGGCCGTCGTCGTGTTCAGTCCCATCCGTCTTGGTCATACGGCGTGATCTGTGAGGCTTGCTTGAGTTTGGGCGTCCGCGTCGACAATGTAGGCTTCCAACTGCGATTGTATTTCAGCGAATTCAGATGCTTCGACATTTGGAATCATGACGTTGAGTTGCAGCATCGACGCGGCCAGGTCATTGCCCACCATTGCCCAATCAGCCCTTAGCGCATCGAAGTCGGCAATCCGTTCTGATGCATCGGAGTTGTACCTGTCGAACGACCCATAAAAGTCGAAAACACGAGCGATGCCCGAAACTGTCGACGGCATACTGAACAAACGGAATGTGCGTGACTGCATGCTGATCCCTGGTGGCTGACTGATAGCAATCTACATCATAATACTGCTGAATCTGAATGGGACGGTTCATCCTAAGACCTCAGGCAATGAGGAACCAAAGTACAGATAGAACTTCAGTGTGTCAGTATGTCTCCGCCAGAACATGCACAGACAACGGCCTTAGCAATGAACGGCTTGCATACCCACAACAATAATTCGATTTTTCTTCTCCTGTTCGTCGGTGAACACTGGAACGAAGGGAA
>CAYYGI010000016.1:3748-7796 GCA_964471085.1 uncultured Acidimicrobiaceae bacterium | reverse complement strand
GGTGGTGCGGGTGAGGATGGTGAGATGATCAAGGAGCGTCTCGAAACCCCCTCTCCGTGAAACGTCTCACTCCACCGTTAGCGTCACCGTGTCGAAGTCCTTGATGTGCACGAACTCGATGTCGTCTTGAGAGAGCCCTGCAACCGCGAGACGATACATGAGCTCCCTTCCTCCCTGGCTAAGGAACCAGTCGTGGATGGGGATGACGTACCTCGGTTTCACGAGCCTCACCCGGTCGACACCGCTGACGAGCGATCCCCAGGGGGCAATGAATGGCATTGCAAGAATCGGCATCGTCTCAACGAAGCTGTGGCTATCACCTGGATGTGAGAGCACGCCTTCGATGTGGAACCCGATGTTCTCGGGTCCGGGTCCAATGGGGGTTCGCTCATGGGGAGCTGCAAATCGTGCACTGCCTTCGGTACTTGCTTCAATCCCTTCCCCTGCAAGGATCCTCTGGAGAGAGGCAGTGGTCTCGATCTCCGCAGCGTTCGAGCGTTCCAAGACTCCTCGCACGAAGTCCTGGGAAACGTGGTCACCATGCTCGTGCGTGATGAGTATCCGATCAACCCCTTCAACCATTGAGAGGTCGAAACGTTCGTCCTCCCAAGTGAATGTACCCGGATCAATGAGGATCCGCCTGCCCCCCGTCTGAACGAGCAGGCAGGCGTGAACAAGTTTGGTGATGGCGACTTCCATAAGAGGAGAGTAGCGGCTCTGCTACGAGACGACCCGGTAGCCGCGGTCGGATCGATTCAAGCGCTCAACACCATCCTGGGTCACCGCGACAATGTCTTCGATGCGCATCCCCCACTCACCAGGGTTGTAGATCCCGGGCTCGATCGAGAAGACCATACCTTCTGTGAGTATCTGATCGTTCCCCTCGACAAGATAGGGGTGCTCATGGGTATCCATGCCAATGCCGTGGCCAGTGCGATGAATGAACAACTCGCCGTACCCGGCATCGGTGATTATCTCGCGAGCAAGCGCATCAACAGAGTGTGCCGTTACACCAGGCTTGACGTGCCCTACGGTCTGCATCTGAGCTAAGAGAAGCACGTCGAATGCCGTGTTGAACCCGTAAGGAGCGTCTCCTACGAGGAACATCCGAGTTGTGTCCGAGCAGTAACCATCCTGGCGGCCACCGAAGTCCACGACCACTGCGTCACCGTGTGCAATGATCCGATCTCCAGGTTCGTGGTGTGGCGAGGCACCGTTCGGCCCCGACGCAACAATCCAGAATTCCATTGAGTCGTGGCCTCCAGAAATTGCACGCTCAACAAACTCGCGCGCCACCTCGATCTCGGAGCGCCCGGAGAATGTCACTTCCGCCATCTCCTCCACGACGGCATCAACCGTCCGGGCCGCCTGTCTCAAGGCAGCAATCTCCCCTGTGGACTTCTGCATCCGCAGCATCGCCATCAGATCGCTTGCTGGACAATACGATCGCGCAGTGTTGGCATCCTGGAGTTGGAGAAGGAAGCGGGACCACGTCTCATCGCCGAATGCAACCGAGTGCACATCTCCGAGAGTCGAGTCAATCAGAGCAATCGGGTCCTCGGTCTCGGACCACCCGATGACAGAGAAGGCCTCATCTGGGATCTCCACCCTGGGAACTTCAAGTGCTGGAACAATCAACGTCGCCTGACCTTCCAGAGGGACCACAAACATGGTGACCCTCTCAAGAGCCATTGCTCGATAGCCTGTGAGATAAGGCAGATCAGACCCGACCGAGAAACACATTGCCTCGACGCCTCTCTCCTTCATTGCAGACTGCGCCCTCAAGATTCGCTCCGGGAACTCACTCATACTGCAGCCTCTAGCGCCTCACGAGCGTGATACGAGGAACGCACGAGAGGCCCGGACTCCACGTGCCGGATACCAAATGCTTCCCCAGCCAGCTTGTAGTCATCAAAAACACCGGGGTGAACGTACCGGTGAATTCTGCGATGCCGCGCGGTAGGCCGCAGATATTGGCCGATCGTCACAATATCTACCCCTACAGCGTTCAAGTCGGCAAGTGCTCCAACAATCTCCTCATCGGTCTCCCCCATCCCAACGATCAGGCCGGACTTGACCGTGCCGGAGGGGTTCGCCCATTTCGCTCTCGCGAGCAACGTCAGTGATCTTGCATAGTTTGCGGCTGTGCGTATCTCGCGTTGGAGTCGCAGAACGGTCTCTGTGTTGTGATTGAGGACCGCAGGTTTGGCGCCTAGGACGATGTCGAGCGGGTCCTCTTCACCCTTGAAATCTGGAATGAGGACCTCAACGTCGCAATCTGGGAGCCGAGCGTAGATCTCGTTGATTGTCCGAGCAAAAATTGTTGCTCCCCCGTCTGCAAGATCATCGCGGTTCACCGATGTCAGCACCGCGTGGTTGAGACCCATTGCAGCAATGGCCTCGGCTGCACGGATAGGTTCGTCCACATCAACCTCCCCCGGCCTCCCCGTCTTCACGTCACAGAAAGAGCATGCCCGTGTGCAGGTGTCTCCGAGGAGCATCAGTGTGGAGGTACCCGAAGACCAGCACTCGTAGATGTTGGGGCAACCTGCCTCCTCGCAGACTGTGTTCAGCCCGAGGTCTCGGTTGAGTCTCTTGAGTTCCTTGAATCTCGGGTCACGCATGTCAACGCGAACTTTCATCCATGACGGCTTCTCAGGCTCACCGGCAAGCAGACCCCGGATCATGATCGGGACCTCTCCGGTGCCTTGCGAGCTGTACGCGCCGGTCTCGATCATGTGATCAACCTCGAAAGAGCGTCGTGCTGAACGACGCGCGAATGCTCCGAGTTGTGTCTCTACCGTTCTAGCTGAGGACAACCCCATAGCGTGGGGCAGGAGGGCCTCGACAACCTCCTCGATCGACACCGGTCTCGCAAGAATCTCGGCTAGCGACGTGACAGGCCTGTCGGTGATACCACAGGGGACAATGTGCTCAAAGTACTCCATTGCAGGGTCAACATTGATCGCGAACCCATGCATCGACACCCCACCAGATACCCGCACACCGATCGCTGCGACCTTACCTCGATCGCTCCAGATCCCCGTGAGACCGGTCTCGGTCCATGCGTCAACGCCGAGGTCTGCGAGGGTTTCGATGAGGACCTTCTCGATGCGCCGAAGATGGCCAGCAACGTCGAAACCGCTCTCGAACCTCCCGACTGAGACGATTGGATAGCCAACAAGCTGACCTGGACCGTGATAGGTGATGTCGCCTCCACGATCAACGTCAAGCACCTCGATCCCCCTATCGGCGGTGAGCTCCTCCCTCACCGTGAGGTCCAAGCCATCACCATTCCTCCCGATCGTGTAGACGTGGGGATGTTCGAGGAGAAGGAGGTAGTCGTCCCGGCTGCGCCCCGTCGTGCGCCCCTCCCACACTGCTCGCTGCAGGTCCCACGCCTCTTGGTATGTGACGCGCCCAAGCCAACGCGAACGGAGTACGTCCGGGCGGTTCACCTGAGTTCCTGTTCCCACTCCCACCTCTCGAGATTCTCCTTGATACGGTTCAGAAACAGGACCGCGGTTGATCCGTCAAATACGCGGTGATCCCAGCTCAGTCCGAGATACCCGATGTGGTGAATCGCTATGCCATCTGACCCATCAGGCAGCTCCACGACGACGGGGCGCTTCGTGATCGTATCGGTTGACAGAATCGCTGCGTTCGGCGGGGGGATGATCGGTGCTGACATAAACGATCCAAAGGGTCCTGGGTTCGTGATCGAGAATGTATATCCGGCAAGATCATCGGGCCCGAGCTTGTTGCCACGTGCAGCAATAGCTGTGGAGCGAATCGAGCGTGCAATTGCTCGCAGCGTCAACGAGTCTGTTCCAGGCATGTTCGCGACGATCAGACCCTTCTGATCAAGGTCGATAGCAATCCCGAGGTTGACGTGGCGGTGGAATGTGTGCGTACCAGCTTCGAGATCGAGGCGGGAATTCACGACCGGGTAGGCCGAGAGGGCGTCTATGGTTGCCCGCGCGATAAACGGCAAGTAGGTAAGCGAGAACCCCTCCACTTCCTTGAATGCTGCCTTGTGTGCAGCCCT
>CAYYGI010000016.1:0-3648 GCA_964471085.1 uncultured Acidimicrobiaceae bacterium | reverse complement strand
TCCCCGGTGCCTTTCACCATCGCGAGATCGATGTCATGCTCTGTGGCGAGCTTCCTCACGACTGGTGAGAGCACACCCCTGCGCTCCCTGTCGCCGGGCTCAGTCGTCATCACCCGAGAGCCGCTCGCAGGCTCGCTGGCCCCCTCTGCATCGTCGCTGCGCTCCTCTGGCGTCCCCCCGACGAGTTCTTCCTCTCCTGACAAAACACAGATCGGCGTCCCGACATCAACGGTCGTCCCCGCTGGTATGAGGATCTCTGTGAGTACTCCTGTGGAGGGGGACGGGATCTCCGTGTCGACCTTATCCGTCGAAATCTCAACAAGGACATCATCCTCAGCAACGTAGTCGCCGATCTCTTTCATCCATGCAAGGATCGTGCCTTCGGTGACTGTCTCTCCGAGTTGCGGCATCGTGATCGTGACCGGCATTAATTTGCTCCCTTTTCGTGCAGCTAGTGCAGTCCTCGACCGGCGGCCGCCATGAGGGTCTCACCGATTGCTTCTGATACTGTTGGGTGGGCATGAATGAACGCTGCTGCCTCCAATGGCAGGGCTTCCCATCCAACTGCGTACATGAGTTCGTGGATCATCTCCCCTGCACCCGGCCCCACCACTGTTGCACCGAGAATCGGGCCATCCTCCTCTACGACGATCTTCACCATCCCACCGATCTCCCCCTGGATGATTGCCCGACCAATGCCACGCATGCCATGTTCAGTGGTGGCCACCTCGTGGCCGTCTAACCTTGCGGCCGCCTCGGTCTTCCCGACCGAAGCTATCTCGGGGTGGGTGTACACGACCATCGGGACGGCGTTGTAGTGAACGGGGGCCGTCTCTCCGGTTGCTATGTGGGTAACGGCCGCGATTGCTTCGCCGAATGCTACGTGCGCGAGCTGCGGGGTCCCGCTCACGATGTCACCCACGGCGTAGACGTTCTGAACGTTCGTCTCCATCGTGGCGAGGTCGGTCTTGACGAACCCTCTCTCTACCTCTACCCCGACCGCTTCGAGACCCAGATCTGACGTCACGGGTCGCCTGCCGACGGCCAGAAGCACGACATCGACTTCCACTTCGCGGTCACCTACTGGAACGACAACTCCGGTGTCTGAGACTCGGGCTGGCCCGACACCTACACCGAGATACGTGTTGATCTTTCGTTTCTTGAAGGAGCGAGCAAGCACCTTTGCTGCTTCAGGTTCTATTCCAGGCACGAGCTGATCCTCCATCTCAAAGAGATGCACCTCAGTACCGACATCGGCAAGGAAGGACGCAAATTCGCATCCAATCGCGCCCGCTCCGATTACGGCGACTCGCTCGGGCTGTTCGGTCCAGTCGAGAGCCTGATCTGATGTGACAATAGTGACTCCGTTGATGTCGTATCCGGGAATTGATGAAGCTTCCGACCCCGCAGCAAGAATGATGTTGTTTGCAGCAATCGTCCTCTCGGTACCGTCTTGAGCAGTGATCGTCACCTCGCCTGACCCGCTAATGCGCCCGTGTCCTTCAAGAACGTCGACACCGCGCACCTTCAACAGCCCCCCGAGACCCTTCACGAGACCCTCAACGATCTTCTGCTTGCGTTCAAGCGCCTTTGGCCAAGAAAACTCTGGATCCGATGTGATAACACCGAACTCTGCTGCCCCTACAACGGTCGAATACACTTCGGCTGACTGAATCCATGCCTTTGCCGGAATACATCCTTTCAGCAGGCAGGTGCCCCCAACCCGTTCCTTCTCGACAAGCGCCACAGAGAGTCCGAAGTTTTCGGCGTAGAGGGCTGCGGCGTATCCGCCCGGGCCTCCACCGATTATGGCGATGTCGTACATAAGCGAGACAGCTCCAGAGTTTCGATAGTAGTAGCCAAAGATTAGTGGTGCGCCCCGCTCCAAGTCACCACATTCCGATAGGCTTCCATCGTGCAGACCAGATACCTGATCCTTGCATCCTTGGCGACTGGACTCGTGATCCTCGCTGCAACAGCGTTGTGGTTCACGACCCTGTGATCAGTTCTCACTCCAATGTGGGGGACAGACCCCTGGAGTGCAGCGATGCAGGTGGGATCCGAGGCTGAGATCGCCGCACTCACCCCCGACAATCCAAGCATGCCAGGTCACTCCCGGCGTAAAAAGTGAGCGTTCAGGAGTGGTAGAAGACGAAAGCACCAGACGAGAGGTTCGAACCGCCAAACGTCAGGGTGAAGGTGACAGCAACACCATCCTTAGAGACCGCAAAGTCCCACTCGGTCTCCGTGCCTCTGGAGTCCGTGACCTCAAATCCGAGGAGGGGGAGATTCGCCTCATAGAAGGCAACGACCTCCACCACGTTTGCGGGGAAGTTGACGATCATCTCGGTGCGACCATTCACCCCATCGATCATCGTTCTCCCAACAACGGCAACGTCGGGGAGAGGGAAACCTTCAGGAACAGTAAAAGGAACCTCCCCGCTTCCAAACTCAAGATCCGGAATCTCCGCTGGAATTGTCGGTGTCGTGATCATCGGTGTCGTGGTCACCGGCTCCGTTCCAGACTCCGTGCATGCGCCTGCGAGCACCGCAAGTGCCACAACGATCGCGATGGTGAACTTTCTTCTACGATTCACGAGCGCCTCCGTAGATGTGTCAGGTTGGGCAGTATGAGAAGCCGAATTCTATGAGTGGGCCTTCGATACTGATCGGTGCGGCCGTCACTCCTCCTGCTCAACGGCATCTCCGACAGCGCCGATTGCTAAGAGATACGCAGCCTGTGCGTCCATCACAGCAAAGATCTGGTTCGGCTCGTACGCGTATCCAGCCTCGAACGCTGCCTCCTGAGTGTACCGTGCAGCGGCTTCTCCACCAATGATCGGGATGCCCTCCTCCTCCTCCCAGAGGTGCGGTTGCTGGAGATAGTGCATCTCCCACTCAAGGATCCGACGAACATCAGACTTCTTGAGTCCAAGCTTCTCCTCCCCAAGGGTCTCCCAGACGAACTCGATCGAGTCTTCGACGCCGTAAATCGCCTCCGGGTACTGCATCCGGCGGGACTCCTTCCAGAACATGCCGACCCCGAACACGAATACCAGCGCCACAAGCAGAGTAAAAATGAGAGGGGCATCCATGCCGAGAAGCGTAGGAGGTATCGGTGTCTGTGTACGCGTTGTATCGCGAGAGTGGTACTAACTTCGTGTTCGTCGCACAACTTAGGAGCCAGATGACGTATGAGACCATGAGGCTGTTCTTTGCTCTCGCCTCAATCGCTGCAATCATGGCCGCTATCGCGTTGCTTCTGATCGGGTTCCTCGGGCGGCGCAAAGAGGAGAGCCCATTCAAGTTCCTCTCGGGCCTTCCACTCTGGCTTGCTGGGGGAATCGCTCTTGCTGCGTCTCTTGGGAGTCTCTACTTGTCAGAGGTCGCCAATCTCATGCCTTGCAAGCTCTGTTGGTATCAGCGCATCGCGATGTACCCAATTGCAATCATGCTCCTGATGGCTGCGTGGCGCAGAGATAGTGGTATCAGGATCTATGCTGCCGTCTTTGCCCTCATCGGGCTCGCGATTGCGATCTGGCATCGCACCCTTCAGTTCTTCCCTGCTCTTGAAGGTGGTTCATGCGCCGCTATCGGCCCTCCGTGCGCAGCACCGTACATGATGGAATTCGGCTTCATCACGATTCC
>CAYYGI010000015.1:0-12871 GCA_964471085.1 uncultured Acidimicrobiaceae bacterium | reverse complement strand
GCCTTGCTCTTCGGAATGTTGATAGCGGTGACCTTGATCGTCGTGTACTTCTGCCTGTGTCCCTGGCGGCGTCGGTAACCAGTCTTAGCCTTGTACTTGAAGATGTCGATCTTCGGCCCTTTGGATTCACCAACGACCTCAGCGGTCACACTCACTTTCTTGAGTGCGCCTGGCTCGGAGGTGACATCGCCGTTCCCCGACACGACGAGTAATGGCGTGTATGACACGGTGCCTGTGTCTTTGATAAGCTCGACAGAGAGCAGATCGCCCTCCCGAACCTTGGCCTGCTTCCCGCCCACGCTAATTATTGCGTACATAGTCCTTCAATGATCTTTCGCTTTGGTATTGGGTTAGGAGACGTCTCGTAACCGAACGCGTCAACAAGAACCCCAATGGGAACGTGTCCACAGCATAGCAATCGACGCATCGTATCGGCGTGTGCCGTCACGTCCTCATCTGGTGTGTTTCTTTCGCCCAGTGCACCATGACGCCATTGAAGAAGTTTCAGGGTTGATGACCTGTCACAAGCAAGAGTACATGATTTGCTAATCAGGGTCGGGGCCGTTGCGGAAGGCAGCGAACCCCGACCGGTTACTCTCCTTGTTCATGCACCGACGAGCAGATCAAGGGTGGATAGAGGTCATTGCGGGACCGATGTTCTCCGGCAAGAGTGAGGAGCTCATCCGGAGAGTGACGCGTTACCACATTGCTAGAGTGCCAACCCAGACATTCAAGCCACAACTGGACACACGGTTCTCCGTTGGCGAAGTTGTCTCACATTCGCGCCACTCAACGGAGGCGACACCAGTGGCAGACTCCGATTCTCTGCTGCGCTCTGTCGAGGATCGAACGGTGGTCGTGGGAGTGGACGAAGGGCAGTTCTTCGATGATGGCCTTGTCGAAGTTGCAGCTCTGCTCGCTGGTGCTGGAAAGAATCTGATCATCGCCGGCCTTGACCTCGACTATCTTGGCCGCCCCTTCGAACCGATTCCTGCATTGATGCTCCACGCTGAGTACGTGACCAGAACGCTTGCAGTCTGTCACCGATGCGGTGGCCCGGCACTCTTTACCCAGCGCGTCGTAAAGTCGGATGATCTCGTCGTTCTCGGTGCAACAGACACCTACGAAGCTCGTTGCAGGCGGTGCTTCAATCCCTCTGAAGCTTCACAACAGACACTCAACGTAAGCCCGGAGAGTTGACGGGGATCCCAAAATGGTCACAGACTTACCGGGCGAGCTTGTTACGCTCGGGGGGTCTCGCCGCACACGCGGCGACAAGGTTTCCGACCCGGGACGGGTATGGCCAGCTATCGATCGTTTGAAGCGCTGTTGACAGAAAGACAGATCGTCTCACGATTCACATGTTTCAAGTACGTTGAGACTGCGAAACGAGTGCTTGGCTCTCATTTTCTTGTGTTTCACTCCAACGGTCGTGCAAAAGAGCATGATGTCACTCGGGGATGTCCTGGATCGGATCAACAAACAGCTCGCGTCTGCGAGCACAATAAGGAGTTGATCCATGGGACTCTTCAAGAAGAAGGCACCCACCGTTATTCGCAAAGGCCAGGCACACGAAGAGCGAGAAACTCGCGTCGTTGACGGCCAGGAAGTCATTGTACGAAGATTCGTTAAGCCTGAGGAGCAGAAGTCTTCATCCACAAAGACTAAGCAGCGGCCGCAACGCACGCGCCAGGCCCAGAGTCGCACCAAGAAGAAGCCGAGGCCCGGTTCGGATGTTCCCTCCCGGCATCGACGTTCCGCTGCGATCATTGAGCCCCCCGAGACAGCCCGCAAGCAGATGTTGGTTCGGAAGAGTCCGACGCAGACGCAGATCGTTGTGCTTGAGGGCCCCGTCCTCGTCGAGCACTACGTTGCAACAGCCGAGAGAGAATCCATTGTCGGGAACGTGTATCTCGGAAAGATCCGAAACGTTCTCCCAGGGATGGAAGCAGCATTCATCGACTTCGGCGAAGGAAAGAACGGTGTCCTTTACGCGGGTGACGTCAATTATGCAGAGCACGACCTAAAAGGCAGACCGAAGAGCATCGAGAGCGCCTTCCGCACCGGGGATTCGGTGCTTGTCCAAGTTGTCAAGGACGCTATGGGGCACAAGGGAGCAAGGCTCACCAACCAGATCAGCCTCGCGGGACGGTACCTGGTACTCGCGCCGAGTGAGGATGTCCGGGGAATCTCAAGACGCCTGCCAGACGACGAACGACGTCGCCTGCGCGAAGTGGTAGCCGACCTGCGACCTGAGGGCACCGGAATCATCGTGCGCACCGCAGCCGAAGGGGCAACACCGGACGACATCAGAGGGGATATCGGGCGGCTCAAAGCAATCTGGGACGAGATCGACATCAAGCGCTCAGAAACCTCCGCACCGTCTCTGATATACCAAGAGCCGCCACTCGTCATCAGGGTGATCCGCGAGCACTTCACACGAGACTTCCGCCGGTTAGTCGTCGACGACCCCGACATTCACAAGCAAGTTCTCGACTATCTGGCAGGTACCGAAGCGGATCTTGTTGAAAAGGTCACGCTCTACGGCGACGAACTCTCCCTCTTCGAGCGTTACCACGTTGAGGACCAGCTTCGCAAGGCGCTCGATCGTCGTGTGTGGCTCCCCTCTGGCGGGCATATCGTCATCGAACGCACGGAAGCTCTCACCGTGATCGACGTGAACACTGGCCGTTTCGTCGGTTCTACAAACCTTGAAGAAACTGTCCTGCAGAACAACCTGGAGTCCGCCGAAGAGATTGCGCGACACCTCCGACTTCGCGACATTGGTGGGATCATCGTGATTGACTTCATCGATATGGAGGATTCCAGACACCAGGCAGCAGTCCTTCGACGCCTTGAGGAGCACCTTGCAAAAGACAAGACCCGGACGCAGGTCTTTGAGGTCTCACGTCTCGGGCTTGTCGAGATGACACGCAAGAATGTTTCGGCTGGCCTACTCGAATCGTTCTCCGAGGTCTGCAAGCAGTGCAGCGGCCGAGGTGTCCTGCTCCATGAAGAGGCCGCGGCGACTGGAATACCGGCCCACGATGCAGGAGCGAAAGAGGAGACCGACGACTGACAATCCGTACTACTTCGTGCAAGTGGTGACGCTGCTCACTCCCCTACCGGAGAACGTCTTCTGATCCATACCGAGTGAACAAGGCCGAGCGCTGCGCTGAGCGCGACGAAGACCGTGCCACCAGCGGACATGAAAGGGAGCGGCAAACCTGTCACCGGCATGACTCTCACAGTCATTCCGATGTTGACAAAGATGTGAAACATCAGCATCGCTGCAACACCCATAGTCACGAGAAACGAGAATCGACCGCGGGCGTGGGTAGCAATGATCAGCAACCGGAGAAGCAAGACTGCAAAGAGTGCAATGACTACGACGCTCCCAACGAAACCAAATTGCTCACCAACCGCGGTGAAGATGAAGTCGCTTGACTGAACCGGGATGAACATTAAGTTCGTCTGGGAACCTTGGAAGAGACCCTGTCCGAAGAGTCCACCAGACCCAATAGCTATCTCTGACTGAACTTGATGGAACGTGTGAGCAGGTAAGTGCTCATCTGGGCTGATGAAGGCCGTCAAGCGCACCCTCTGCCACTTCTCGATGACATCCAGCTGGAAGAGCCCGACGGTTCCAACAATCGTCGCCATGAATAAGGAACTGATTTGTCGCATCGTTGCTCCACCCATGAAGAGGAGAACGAGCGCAACGAATGCGAACACAAGCATGGTTCCTAAGTCGGGTTGAAGAAAGATCAACCCGGAAGGAATCCCAACCAGGATGAGAACATAGGCAATGGTTCTCCACTCCAGAGGTTGTTGTGAAGCAGAGAGCACGGAAGCCACCATGAGAATCACCGCAAGCTTGGCGAATTCCGAGGGTTGGAACTGTATGAACCCGAGATCGATCCAGCGCTGAGCAACACCGTCACTCTCTCCAATGATTGCGACCAGGATGAGGAGTACGAGGGCGATCACATAGATAGGTCCGGCAAACCCTTTGAGTTCAGCCAGATCGATCGTCGACATGACAGCGAACACGATGATTCCGAGGAGAACCCACACCGCCTGGGCTTGTAGCTCAGCAGCAGGATTCTCGCCGATTAACTCAAGACGCGGCGCCGTCACAGAGTAGATCATGAGGAGGCCGATCCCGGAGAGCGCCAGGTACGCGAATATGATGACGAAATCGAGTTTCAACGATTCAGTCCCAGCGGCTACGCGGCTTCGCGAGAGTTGCGACATCAGTCCGCGTCGAGCCCTGGCGCAAGCTCGGTGACGCCCTCGGGTCCGTTGAGTAGAAACTGAAGAATCTGGCGCGTTATGGGCGCGGCGATCCTACCGCCGCTTCCGCCCCGCTCGACAATCACGGAGACCACCCACTGCGGCTGAGAAATCGGTGCAACGCCGACGAACCATGCATTGTTGACTTCCCGGAATCGTTCATCCGAAGGGGCTGATATCACCTCGCCTGTCCCGGTCTTCCCGCCTACGAGCTCGCGATTCTCGCCGAAGTCGCGAAAAGCGGAGTACGCGGTGCCACGTTCAGAGTTATTCACTACCTGCTGGAGAGCACCCCGCAACAAGCGCACAGTTCTCGGATCGAGCTCGGTGGCGGAGACAACGGATGCGGGGTTACGTTGGAGCACCACATTGTCACTGTCGACAATGTGCGACATGATTCGTGGACGCCAGACAGTGCCGCCGTTCACGATTGCAGCATACGAGTTCGCGAGCTGGAGCGGGGTTGTGAGTGTGGCACCCTCCCCAACCGCTATGTCCATAAGGTCGCCACCAACCCAAGAGCCCTCAGGTCGAACACGTCCGGTCTCTCTGTTCTGTTCATCACGAAACCACGACCGATCTGGGATGAGTCCGGCCTTCTCAAAAGGAAGGTCGACACCTGTAGGTCTCCCAAATCCAAAGAGTCGAGCGTACTCCTGGAGAAGGTTCTCACTATCAACGTTCGGATCATCATGCCGCTCCTGCCAGAGCCTGAGTGCCAAGTCCCAGAAGTACAAGTTGCAGCTCGCCTCGAATGCGCCGTGCAAATCGAGCGGTCCGTGGCTACCTGGCCACTTCCAGTCTCGCTTGACTTCCACCGAACCGTCACCCAGCTCAAACCTGAATTCACCCGTGCAGTTGTATTTCGCAGTATCGCTCATCAGTGGCTGGGGTTCAGGGGCATCTTCTCCTTGGTTGGCGTCCCCATTTTCTTTGTCCCCGAAACCTCTGTCGAAGGGGAAGTAGTTCTCCTCCATTGCAAGCACATAGGGCACGATCTTGAACGTCGAAGCTGGCGCATACTGACCCTGCACAGCAAAATTCTGAAACGCTCCAACCGTACCGAGCGTGGCCCATTGAGCATGGCTCAGTCCGTCAACGAAGACCGTCGGATCGTAAGTCGGGTAGGAGGACATCGCAAGGATTGATCCATCGTTCGGATCGATCACGACACCAGTTGATCGCACTGGGCACCATGGATCTCTGTGAAGAAGCACTAACTCTTCCTCCGTGATGTGGAGCACCTGCAGTATCTGGTGTCGGCCCTCGACATGCTGATTCTCGTACACGTTGTGCGTGACGCCCGACATTGAGAACGTAGCTTTGAGTCTCTCATCGATCTCCACGACTGAATGAAGCCGGAGAAGTGTCGGCTCGATCCCCGAGAGCGTCCCCTCACCATCGAGTGGAACGCTGACACGTTGCACGGGTTCGCACATACCTTCACTATCGACTGGGAGGCCGGGATATAAGGGGCCAAGCACCGTTATCTCATTGATTGTGATGGGTTCTGGCTCGCGCACGACATCGTCATCGGCGAAACCGAATTCTGGCGGCTCTGCTGCCGATTCATCCGAGTCTGGAACCTGGTCTTTCCTTGCAGCGGCGACTGCTTCGCTGAGCGCGTGTTCAAGACGAACTGTGCGAGACACGAGTGCAAGCTCCTGTTCCCTCTCCTTCATCTCGAGCGTGCGCGCGAGCAGGAGGCCATCTCGGAGAGAGTGCTGAAGCTGTGCTTGGACCTTCGAATCAAGAAAGAGAACCAAATTTCCCCCTGCTGTTGGCGGGGTCTGGTCAAGGAGCGAGAGAACCCTGCGCCTCGCGTCGACGCGATACGTCATGATCCCTTCGCTGCCTTGCAGCTCCACATCGTAGAAACGCTCAATACCTGCCTTCCCCACGAAGTCGTTCCCGTCAACATCGTCTCGCTCAAGATCCTGCTCGTTCGGCCGACCAATATGGCCGAGCACATGGGCTGCAAGGTCGCCGAGGGGATACGTGCGGATCGGTTGCGGAATTACCGCCACTCCGGGGAAGTCCTCGCGGTGCTCAAACAGAAACGTTGCTTGGGAGTCGGTCAAGTCTGGTGCCAGTGTGATGAGTGCACCACGATTTGGCCCTGAGAGCGCTTCGATCACCTCCGACGTTGGTTGATCAAGAAATGCCGCGAGATTCTCGGCGAGCCAGGGTATTTCGGAGTCGTCAATGAGAGCTAAGTCGACCACTACCGCCAAAGCGGAGCGTGTGCCTGCGAGCTTCACCTGATTGATATCAAAGATGTCGCCCCGTGGTGCAGGCGTGGTCACGACACGGATCTGTTGGCGTTGGGCGCGTTCTTGGTAGGCATGGACTCCTGCTATTTGCATCGTCCAGAGTCTTAGCCCGAGCACACCAAAGAGGAGTGCAAACAGTATCGCCACAACTCCGAGACGCGTCATGCTGGTCACACTGCCCAGCCTCTCTCTTGTGGCCCATACACCTTGGAGAGAAACCAGAACACGGGGAGAGCAAGAAATACGTTCCAGATGCCGGGCAGGAGAATGTTTGCAACCACTCTCGGCTCACCAACAGTCCCGTGCCCAAAAAGCGTACTGAGCACAACAAAGATGAGCTGGCCAGAGATGGTGAGAGCGAAAACAATTGCCACGATGTAAACAGCACCCTCTGGGAATCGCCCCTTCAAACGGCTCGCCCCGTACGCGACGAGAGTGAGCGTCATTGCCCACAGACCAAGCGTTCCTCCCCCGATGAGATCCATCAGGATCCCGGCAGTAAATCCAACGAGGAGAAGATACTCGGACTCAATCTGGGCAGCTACGCCAATCACAACGAGCGCCACAAGGGCTGGTGCCACTCCGAAAGGCTCAATGCGGCCAGGAGCAAACGCAGTTGTCTGCAAGAGAATGGCACCAACGACCAAGAGAAGCGAAATGACGACACGAGAACGGCTCATTCTCCATCACCCGTCGTTGTAGGCTCCGGTGGTGGAACCACCATCCTCGCGCGAGTCTCCTCGTCCTGGAGCCCTGTGTCAATCGGTGACCATCCCACAACGATCCGCACAAAGTCGATCTGGGAGAGCCTCGCTGAGGGCTCCACTTCCGTGCGAAGCACGAAACCGACTTCTGCTTGCGAGGTGGCTCGGATTGCACCGACCGGAATCCCTGGAGGGAAACGCGACCCATCAGTCACGACCCTGTCGCCAAGAGTGACCGTCTCTTGTGCACGGAACATCTCAAGTCTGAGAGGCCCACCCCCCTTCCCAGTGACGATGCCGGTCTCATTCGTCGACAAGACCCGCACACTGACAGACACGCTCGGATCAGTGATGAGTCGGATACGGGCTGAGTTCGCTGATACAAGGTCGACCCGACCGATAAGACCATCCTCATCGACGACTGCATGGCCCGACAAAATTCCATCGTTCGTTCCTTTATCGATGTACCGAACGTTGTCAAAGACTGATGGCCCCGACGCATTGATGCGTGCAGGGACGGTCGCCAAGTCGGCAGGCATCCGGAGTCCAAGGATTGCCTCAAGCTGAATGACTTGTTCTTCGAGAGCTTGGTTCGCTCTCGCTTGGGCTTCCATCTCGCGAACTCGGTCCGAGAGTCGCTCATTCTCCTCACGGAGGCCGGCTAAGTTAGAGAAGCCGTCAATGAAGCCAAGGACCGGCCGAGTCACCCAGTCGACTCCTTGTTGGAGCGGGGTGAAGATCGATTGAGTACCCTCCCTCATCACATCGGTGGCACCTCCACTCGATGTTCGGAGATCGAACGTTGCAATGATGAAGCCGACGGTCACCAGGACAACAAGTAAAGCAGCCGTTCGGTCAAAACGACGACCGGTTGAAGGGAACATCAGAAACGGCGGGCGCTAGGAGCGACCCGACGACTCGAGCACCATTTGTAGGACATCAAATTCCTCCAGGCACGCACCCGATCCGAGCACGACGCTGTGCAAAGGTCGATCGGGGATTACTATCGGCATCCCCGTTTCATGAGCTAACCGGTCTGCAAGGCCGATAAGGTACGCGCCGCCACCGGTGAGAACGATACCTCGATCCATAATATCGGCGGAGAGCTCAGGTGGAGTCTTATCAAGCGCGTACTTGACCGAATCGACAACTGCTTCGATTGGCTCCTCAATCGCGTCTCTAATCTCCGCGCTTGAAAGCACGATCGTCTTTGGGAGACCGGAGATCAGGTCTCTCCCTCTCACTTCCGCTGCCGGCTCATCGGGATATGGCCACGCTGACCCAATCGCCATCTTGACTTGCTCTGCGGTGCGCTCACCCAACATGAGGGAGTACTCCTTCTTCACCCACTGGATAATTGCCTCGTCGAGCTCATCTCCCCCGATGCGGATGGACTTCGAGACGACTATTCCGCCAAGGGAGATAACGGCAACCTCTGTGGTGCCACCCCCAATGTCAATCACCATTGACCCAGTTGGTTCGTGAACCGGCAGACCTACTCCTATGGCGGCAGCCATCGGTTCCTCAATCGTGTATGCCTTGCGAGCCCCTGCGGAATAGGCAGCTTCCTCAACAGCGCGACGCTCGACTGCAGTGATACCGGAGGGTACACAAATCACGATGCGAGGTCGAGCAGCGAACCGCCCTGTATGCACCTTATCAATGAAGTATCGAAGCATCTTCTCGGTAATTTCGAAGTCTGCAATAACGCCATCGCGGAGCGGACGGATAGCTTGGATGTAAGACGGAGTCCGGCCAATCATCCGTTTCGCGGCCATCCCAACTTCGAGCGGTTTGTTGTCACGTGTGTTGATTGCTACAACCGAGGGCTCATTGAGCACGACACCTTGGCCTCGCACAAATACGAGAGTGTTGGCGGTACCAAGATCGACGGCCATGTCTTTGCCCGCGAATGACAACAAGTTCTTCACTACAGAGTCTCCGGAATGATTTCGCTGAGTGTAACGGACACGTTCGCAATTGGCTCCACAACCGGTGCTCTTCGAGTTCTCCTCACCACTCCAGAATGCTAAGCGAAAAAGATCGCGAGCTCGCGACGAGCACTCTCAAGAGAGTCTGAACCGTGCACAAGGTTGTGAGAGATAACGATTCCTAAGTCGCCACGAATCGTGCCAGGAGCAGCTTCAACAGGGTTCGTCGCGCCTATGAGCGTCCTTGCAACAGCAACAGCAGATTCTCCTGACCACTCCATTGCAACAACGGGTCCCGAGGTGATGAACGCCACGAGCTCACCGAAGAAAGGTTTCTCGCCGTGCTCTGCGTAGTGACGGCCTGCCAACTCCTCATCGATCGTCAGCATGCGCATATTCTCAAGCGTGAGCCCTTTGCACTCAAGACGAGAGATGATCTCTCCAACAAGACCACGCTGTACACCATCAGGCTTGACCATCACGTACGTGTTTTCGACTGCCATAACTCATATCTCCTAAGACGGGGGGCGATCAGCGATCGCGAAACGCTGTAAGCGTACCGGGGATCGTGTCACTGCATGAAGGTCTCATCATCGTCATCTTCTTCCACATCGTCATCACTTCGTGGGGCCTCGTATCGTAGGTGGGAAGCACCCGAGCGATCGTTTGGATCGGCGTAACGCGACCGCACCTCACCGACCAGGTAGAGGGAGCCGGCAACGATCACACCACCCGCGATCCCAGCTTCTTGCCGGGCTGTCGCGACTGCATCTGCCGAGTCTGCAAAAGTGACTGCGTCAACCCCTAGCGACTCGCCTGCTGCTCGGGCGGTAGCAACAGGATCCATCGCTGCAGGATCCGACGGTGCAGTTGCAAAGACCTTGCCTACGAGACCTCTGAGAGGTGAAACCAGGTCAGCCACGTCTCGCTCTCCGCGCATTCCGAGCACGAGGCCCCACTCGAGAGCTGGGAACTCTTCTGCAAGAGTCTTTGCAAGTCCTCGAAAACCCTGAGCATTGTGTGCCCCGTCGACGATGAGGAGCGGTCTGCGGTCGATGACCTCGAGTCGTCCCGGTGAGTTCATTGTCCCGACTGCCTCGCGGAGCAACTCGGAGTCAAGTCTGCGTCCAGAGAGCATCTCGCACGACGCTATCGATGTCGCGAGATGGTCAACGTGATGGCGGCCGTGAATAGGGAGGTAGAGGTCCTCGTAGCGACCAAAAACCCCTTCAATGGAGGTCTGCCATCCTCCAACCGCAACTACTGCATCTGTCACTGAAAAATCAGGGCCCGTGCGGATCCAGTTCGACTTCGTCTCAACAACCTTTGCTCCAATGACATCAGCAACATCATCATCAAGAAGCCCGGTCACGAGCGTGCCGCCCTCACCAAGAATCCCTACCTTCTCCGCTGCAATGTGGGCCTTGGTTGGACCGAGGAACTCGATGTGATCGAGGTCGATCCCGGAGATGACAGCGACTGTAGATTCGAGGACGTTGGTTGCATCAAGGCGGCCACCGAGACCGACTTCGACCACCGCTACGTCGACGGTTGCCGTTGCAAAGATCGAGAAAGCCAGAGCAGCGGTGACCTCGAAGTATGTGACAGACGTACCCGACTGCTTCTCGTACGCCTCGACGAACCACGCAACGTCAGCAACAGCATCGGTAAAATCTGAGGACTCGATGGTGACACCGTGGAGCGTGAATCGCTCCTCGACGCGGTGGAGATGGGGGGAGGTGAAACCTCCGGTTGCCAACCCGTGCGCCCCAAGGATCTGCTGCACCATGCGCGATATGGTCGTCTTGCCATTCGTCCCTGCAATGTGTACTGAGGGGTACATCGTCTGTGGATCCCCCATAAAGTTGCAGAGACCGGTGATTCGTTCAAGGCCGGGCTTGATACCGTGGCCTATCCGTTCGTTCAGAAACGCTTCGGCTTGAGCCCGGTTCTCGATCGTCGACTTGCTCTTGCTTGCGTTCATTGTTCAACCTAGCTCTGTGAGTTGATTCCGTTGTTTCTCAAGTTCTGCGACAAATTCAGCGAGGCGGACCTCTTCTTGGGCAACAACTGCCCTCGGTGCCCGATCCTGGAAGTTCGGGTTGTTGAGTTTGTCTCTTGACTTCCCGATCACCTTCTCAAGTTCAAGGATCGCTCTCTCGATGCGTGGGCGTTCTGCGGCAACGTCGACGAGACCCGCGAGCGGAATGAAGACTTCAACGCCGTCGGCTGATATGCGTGTGTGTCCGGCTACAGGTTCCGGTCGCTCGCCAGAGCGGGGTGCTGCCCCCGTGAGGGATGCGACCTGGGAGTACCACCAATCAGGGAGATCTCCTCCACTCGTAGATGTCACGATTGCAGATATTGCGGTTCGGTGTGGGATGTGATGTTGGGAGCGGAACTGTCTGATCCCGGTAACGATGCCCTGGAGCGATTCCATCTCATCGGGTGCCTCGACTGAGACTCTCTGGGGCCACGAAGCCGTGATGATGAGCGTCGTTCCGTCTCCAAGATGCGACCAGAGTTCTTCGGTAATGAAGGGAATCACCGGATGGAAGAGCTTCAGCACATCCCTAGTGACGGCGCCAAGCGTCTGGCGCATCGCGGTGTGTCGATCACTGTCGGCCTCCCCGATCGACTTGGCCATCTCAAGGTACCAGTCGAAGAACTCTGACCATGCAAAGTTGTATAGGAGAGCATACGCGTCGGAGAGTCTGTACGCATCGAGGAGGCGGTCAACCTCGGTGGAGACCTCCTCAAGGCGGGACAGAATCCAAGCGTCTTCGGGCCCTGGGTTCTCCGGGTAGCCGCCGTCGGCGGGCACATCGGAGATCTCCATGAACTCAACGACGAAACGCACAGCATTCCACAACTTATTCCCGAAACGCTTCGCGGCGTCGATTGCGTCAGTGCTGAGTGGGATATCGTGGCCGGGGGCAGCAGCCTGAATCAGGGCCAGTCGGAGCGAATCTGCACCGTATTCATCAATAAGTTCGAGAGGGTCGAGAGCGTTCCCCTTCGACTTCGACATCTTGAGGCCTGTCTCGGTATCACGGACCATTCCGTGGATCAAGATGTCAGAGAACGGTGGGGCGTCGGTGAAGTGGATCCCCATCTTCATCATGCGCGCCACCCAGAAGAAAATAATGTCGTATCCTGTGACGAGAACGCTCGTTGGGTAGAACTTTGCAAGATCATCTGTCTCTTCGGGCCAACCGAGCGTCGAGAAGGGCCAGAGGGCAGAGGAGAACCAGGTGTCGAGCACATCTTCGTCCTGTCGGAGCTCGGCTGAACCACAGGAGCACTCCGTTGGATCCTCCATTGCAACAATCGTCGAGCCGCACGAGTCGCAGTACCACGCTGGGATGCGGTGTCCCCACCAGAGCTGACGGCTCACGCACCAGTCGTGCAGATTCTCCATCCAGTGGTAGAAGTTGTTCTCCCAGCGTTGCGGGTGGAACGTCGTGTCTCCGTTCTTCACGGCATCGATTGCGGGGTCGACAAGAGGCTGCACCTTGACGAACCATTGGAGTGAGAGGAGAGGCTCTACAACTGTGTGACAGCGCGAGCAGTGACCAACGGAGTGTGCGTGCTCCTCGACCTTTTCGACAGCATTGATCTCTCGCAACTTGGAGCGCACGGCGTCGCGCGCCTCGAAACGGTCCAT
>CAYYGI010000014.1:8121-13052 GCA_964471085.1 uncultured Acidimicrobiaceae bacterium | reverse complement strand
CACTGGCCCACTTCGGCTGGGGCAACAATTCCTCCCCATAACTAACAGCGACAAGTACAAGTGCGTGCGGTGGCGCAGCGCCGGTTGCCCGGTGCCGATGCTGCGCGGAGAGAATAGGAAGAACGGCATCCTCGGAGACTCGCCCCCGCCCCACTTCAACGCTCAGCCCAACAATCGACCGCACCAATTGGTGGCAGAATCCGCTCGCACCTATCGAGAAGTCAATCAAATCATCACGACGGCACCAGCGCGCCCAGAACACATCGCGCTCGGTAGAGCTCCCCTCCTGCTTCCGGCAGAACGCAGCAAAATCGTGCATCCCAACGAGCGGTTCGGTGACACGGTTCATTGCGTCTACATCGAGTGGATCACTAAACGTCCACGTCGTAGCTGCGCTGAGTGGATCGTGAACTGCCGAGTTGTTGATGCGGTATCGATAGGCTCGTCCGGTAGCTGAGAATCGGGCATGGAACCCCTCGGGAACTTCAACGAGCCTACGCGCTGCAATCTCGGGACCGAGCTGGCTGTTGAGTGACCGCAGCACAGATGCCGTGTCGACAGGGTCACAGGCAAAGGAGACAACCTGTCCTGTGGCATGCACCCCCTTGTCGGTGCGCCCGCCAACATATGTAGCGACGCCACCGGTGTGTGGCGCAAGGGCTGCCTCAAGCTCTCCCTGCACAGTGCGAACATTCGATTGTTTGGCGTAGCCGTAGAACCTCGATCCGTCATACGCGAGATCGAGCCGATACGTCACCACGCCTAGAACCTCCAGATCGACCCGAAGATAGCCTGCACGACGACGATCAAGGCGTATCCACCGAGTGCGGCAATGACCGACCGTTGCAGCGACGTGTCCACGGTGTACATGAGTCCGTGGGAGACCACGACGATAAACCAGACACCGCCGAGAACAAGAGCGAGAAACGCGTTCGGAAGAACGACTGCGAAAAACACCATCAAGAGCAGAGTCGGGTACGCAAACCCCGTGATGCGCAGGTAGATGGCGTACTGGCCGGATGCGTCAAGGAGGAAGCGACTCACCACGTACACAGCTCCCGAGTACACAACCCAGAAGAAGAGAGCACCAATCAGCATCTGAACGAGCACAAACGGGTTCAAAAGAGAGACAAACGACGTTCCCAATCCGAGCGTCATGAGAATTTGAGTGACAACAACAAGAATCGCTGCGTCCCCTGTTGCGCGATCGTTGAAGTCCATCCACACGAACGCGTCTCGTCTGAGTTTCACGACCTGTAAGAGGCGGCTGAATACAACGCCCACAACCAATTACCCCTTCTACTGCATCTGGCATCTGCGTCTGGCACCAACGAGGTCCGCATTTGAACCCTATCAACGCCGAACGTGAGAGTCCTAGACGAGTTCGACCTTCGCCATTTCGGCACCATCGCCGCGACGCGGACCGAGTTTAATGATTCGGAGATAGCCGCCCGGTCGCTCCTCATACCGAGGAGCGATCTCATCAAAGAGCTTCGTGACAGCATCGTTGTTCTGAATCTTCTTGAGCACTGTACGTCGAGCGTGGAGATCGCCCCGGCGCGCCTTCGTGATGATCTGCTCAGCGTACGGACGCAGCACCTTCGCTTTGGCGTGCGTCGTTGTCACCGACTCGTACTCGATAAGGTCAGCCGTCAAATTCGACAGGATCTTGCGCTGATGCGACGGACTCCCGCCGAGGCGCTTCCCTCTCTTCGGGCGTGGCATCAGGGAGTGCTCCCCTCAGCATTATCCGAGTAGTTCATGAGAGAGAATCCAAGCTCATCGAGCTTCACGACGACCTCCTCAAGAGACTTCTGGCCAAAGTTCGTGATGTTGAGAAGATCCTCTTCGGTCTTCTCGATCAACTCACCCACCGATTGCACCTGAGCACGACGCAGACAGTTGCGAGGGCGCTCAGACAAATCAAGTGCCTCAATCGGGAGGTCAAGGTGCTCCTGGCCCGACGGCTCAGCAGAAATGAGCTCATCGGGCACGAGCGCATCGTAGTCCTCTAACTCCGCAATGAGCTCGAAGAGATTTCTGAGCGTGCCTGCACCAGAGGCCATCGCCTCGGCAGGACTCACGGAACCGTCAGTCTCCACGTCAACAACGAGACTATCGAAGTCGGTCCGCTGTCCGACCTGGGTGCTCTCGATCTGATATGCGACCTTTCTCACGGGAGAGAAGATCGAATCGATTGGGATGACTCCAATGGTGTCACTCGTCTGGTTCTTCTCCGCGCTGCGATAGCCGACACCACGCTCAGCAGTGAACTCGACCTCAAGCTTGCCGGACGATGAGAGTGTTGCGAGCACGTGACCAGGATTCGAGATTTCGACACCGGCGGGGACTTTGAGGTCACCTGAGGTGACATCGCCCTTCCCGGCAGCCGACAGATAGAGAACTTGCGGCTTGTCGGAGTCAATCCGAAGCACAACTTGCTTCAAGTTCAAGATGAAGTCGACTACATCCTCTACGACTCCTTCGATCGTTGAGAACTCGTGCTGAACACCATCAATGCGCACGGATGTGATCGCTGCACCGGGAATACGGGACAACAAAGTGCGACGGATCGTGTTCCCGAGCGTGTGGCCGAAGCCTGGCTCGAGAGGCTCTATGACGAAACGGGATCGGTCGTCTGTGAGCTTCTGCTCTTCAATTGTGGGGCGTTGAGTGATGAGCACATTCGCTCCTGTGATTGGTGATGCGGTTTGGTAGTACGGTTCGGTAGAGAGCCTTCGTCGATCTACTTGGAGTAGAGCTCGACGATCAGTTGTTCCTTGATTTCGGTATCGATCTGTTCACGAGAAGGGAGGGAGTCGACAGTGATCGTGCGATCACCAGGGTTGACCTTGATCCATTCAGGAACGGACCTACCGACAGTGTCGATAGCGTGCTGAATCGGGAGAATGCTGGTGCTGCGTTCCTTGACGGTCACGACATCGCCTGCACGCACCTGGTACGAGGGGATATCGACTTTCTTGTCGTTGACCTGGAAGTGGCCGTGGTTGACGAGTTGACGGGCCTGGGGCCGTGTGGCCGCGAGGCCTGCTCGATATACAACGTTGTCGAGCCTGGTCTCGAGGATCACGAGCAGAGTTGTCCCAGTGATACCTGACGCCTTCGCAGCGTTCTTGTAGTACTTCCGAAACTGCTTCTCGAGTACGCCGTAGATGAACTTCAGCTTCTGCTTCTCACGGAGCTGGATCTGGTACTGCGACTCGCGAATACGGCCACGACCATGGTCACCCGGTGGATAGGGCCTTCGATCGAAGTACTTTGCCTTATTCTCATCGAGGAGCTGGCGAGCTCTGCGAGAGCGCTTCGTCCTCGGTCCGGTATATCGAGCCATCGTTACCGACCCTTCCGCTTCTTTGGTCGGCATCCGTTATGTGGTACCGGTGTGACATCCTTGATGCCGGTGATCTCGATGCCCATGTTCTGGAGTGTTCGAATGGCGGTCTCTCTCCCCGAACCCGATCCTCGAACGATGACATCAAGCTTCCTGATTCCCATCTCACCCGCTTTGCGAGCAGCTTGCTCGGCTGCGACCTGAGCCGCATATGGGGTGGACTTCCGTGAACCCTTAAATCCAACGGAACCACCCGATGTCCAAGCGGCTACTTTTCCATCCTGGTCAGTGATCGTGAGGATGGTGTTATTGAACGTGGCCTTGATGTGGATCTGGCCGTGAGAGATCATCTTCTTCCCGCGGCGACGACCCCGCGGTACCGCAGCTTCCAACTGGGGTTCGACAGCCATCTTTGATGGTGCCTCTGGTGCGATCGGAGCTGTTTCCTCTGAGTGTGTCTCGGATGTGGTCATTACTTCGTGACCTTCTTCTTCCCAGCGATCGCAACGCGCTTGCCTTTGCGGGTTCGGGCATTCGTATGCGTTCGCTGACCGCGCACGGGGAGACCCCGTCGGTGGCGCAAACCCTGATAGCAGCCGATCTCGATCTTCCGCTTGATGTTCTGTGCAACTTCGCGACGAAGGTCACCCTCGATCTTGTAGTTGGCATCAATAAACTGGCGGATCTGGAGCACCTCAGCATCGGTGAGGTCGCGCACCTTTGTGTCACGATCAATATCGAGCGCCCTGAGAGCCTGGTTCGCCCTCGAACGCCCAAGCCCGAAGACATACGTGAGACCGATCTCGATTCTCTTATCTCTCGGGAGGTCTACTCCGGCAATGCGTGCCATTCGTTCTTACCCCTGACGCTGTTTGTGGCGAGGATTTTCACAGATCACCCAGACACGGCCACGCCGCCGAGTGATCCGACACTTCTCGCACATCTTCTTCGCTGAGGCTGAGACTTTCATGTTTTAAGATCCTGCCTCGGTACTTCGTCGTGACATCGCCCGCCAAGCACCGGTGAATCCGAGAGGAGCCCCGAGTGATTGACCTCTACATCGTTGGAGGCCCAGCGAAACCCACTCAGTGTGCGGGGACTTGGCAATCCGTCGATATCAGCGACGTCGTTTGTTCACAAGAAAAGCGCAGCCCGAAACCCGGACTGCTTGTGGCAGTGTAGGGGGTCTTGCGCTATACCTGCAAACCGGCATTTCGGAGATGATCGGGGTCGGTGAGAGCTGGGAAGGTGACGAGGAGTAGTACGTCGTCCGTATGACGCAGTACGACAGAGAACTCACAACGCGGGTGTTCCGCAAACTAAGCTCCGGTACCGCTCGAAGAGATCAAGTTCGACAATACAACGCCACTGCCCTGGGAACGACCCAATAGTAGCCAAGTAGGTAAGAGAGAGAGAGAGAGAGGAAGAGAGAGAGTCGGCCGGTTGGCGGCGCTCTAGATCAACTTCGGCTCTGCAAGAGTGCTCACTATCGTGCCTTCTTCGGTGATCAACACCGTGTGCTCGAAGTGCGCAGAATACGCTCCGTCAGCAGTGACAACGGTCCACTCGTCGTCAAGCA
>CAYYGI010000014.1:0-8021 GCA_964471085.1 uncultured Acidimicrobiaceae bacterium | reverse complement strand
AAGTGCGCAGAATACGCTCCGTCAGCAGTGACAACGGTCCACTCGTCGTCAAGCACCACAGAGTCTGCCGTTCCAAGGTTGAACATAGGCTCGATAGCCAGAGCCATCCCCTTCTTGATGCGGATCCCCTTGCCTGGTATGCCGTAGTTGGGAACCGAGGGTGCCTCGTGCATCTGTCGTCCGATGCCATGGCCAACATAGTCTCTCACTACCCCGATACCGTGAGGGAGGGCAACGGCCTCAACAGCAGCACCGATGTCGCCGAGACGATTCCCATCTCTAGCCATCTCAATGCCTGCCCACAGTGCTTGCTCGGTAACATCCAGCAGATTCCTCACCTCGTCGGGAACCTCTCCGATCGCAACCGTGAATGCTGCGTCACCGTGCCACCCCTCGTAGATGGCACCGGCATCAACGGAGATAATGTCACCTTCAGAGAGCACATGGGAACCCGGGATCCCATGAACGATCACTGAGTTCGGGGACGTGCACAGGACGCCAGGAAACGGGTTGTTCGGACCGCCGTATCCAAGGAACGATGAGCGGCAGTTATGTTCCGACAGAACGTCGCGTGCCACATCATCAAGCTCTTTTGTAGAGACTCCAGGCTGAGCGGCATCACGAACCGCCTGGTGCATCGCGGCGACGCACTGGCCCGCGATCTGCATCTTCTCGAAGTCTTCAGCGGTCTTGATTGAGATTACCCGCGAGCCATTCATTGCTGGATCACGTCTTCGCGAGTCCAAGCATGATCTCTGCGAACACCTCGTCGATAGACCCCATGCCGTCGAAGTACAGCACGGCACCCTCATAAAAGTCAATGAGTGGCACCGTCTCTACCTTATACACGTCAAGCCGGTGGCGGATAGTCGCCTCCCTATCGTCAGGGCGTCCCTCTTTCCTCGCACGCTTCATCACACGCCGGACAGCCTCGTCCTCGTCCACGCCGAGTACCACGACAGTACCGATCGCGTTCACGACTGAGTCGTTCAGCGCCTCGGCTTGGGCAACTGTTCTCGGGAAGCCGTCAAGAAGGTACCCGCATCGGGCATCCGCCTTGGCAAGCCTGTCATCAACGAGGGAGACGACCAGGGCATCGGAGACGAGCTCACCCGCGGCCATCACGGACTCAACCTGTTCCCCGAGCTCGGTGCCCGCTGCGACCGCCTCCCGCAACATGTCCCCCGTAGAGACGTGTGGCACGTGCAGTGCATTGCAGATCATGCTTGCTTGCGTTCCCTTTCCGGCACCCGGAGGGCCGAGAAGAAGGATCCTTCTTGACATGAGTTCTCTCCAATCGTCTTCGACATCTGACGCAGGATACCGATCCCCGACACTGTGTCAGCAAAGGCCGTGTCAGCAAAGGCCGTGTCAGCAAAGACTGTGTTAGCTAAGGAAGCCTTCGTAGTTACGCATCGTAAGCTGACTCTCGATCTGCTTCGCAGTTGCAAGGGCTACACCGACGACGATGATAATCGAGACCCCTGAGAGCCCGACCGGAACATTCCAGACCCAGCCGAGGATTGAGGGCAGAACAGTCACGAGAGCGAGGTACGTGGCGCCTGGCATCGTGATGCGAGCAAGCACGTAACTGAGGTACTCCACCGTGGCACGTCCAGGGCGGATACCCGGAATGAAGCCACCTTGGCGCTGAATCATGTCTGCTTGACGTTCCGGATCAAACTGGATAGCCGTGTAAAAGTAGGTGAAGAACACGACGAGGACAGCGAGCATAAAGATGTACCACAACGTTGGGGAGAATCCTACGCCAGCAGTCGAGAGCATGTTCAAGTCGATCCACTCACGGATAGCGTCACCCCAACCTGTAGGGGGAAGAGCCGAGCCAAGTAGAGCAGGGAAGTGCATGATCGAGGTCGCGAAGATGACAGGGATAACACCGGCCATGTTCACCTTGAGGGGAATGTAGGTGGATTGGCCGCCCATGACCTTGCGACCACGAACCCGCTTCGAGAACTGAACAGGTATCCGTCGCTGGCCCTGCTCGATGAAGATGATCCCGATCGAGAGAGCGACCATCGTCGCGAGGATGATCACGAACTGGAAGGTCTCAGAGTTCGTCTGCAGAATCACGAGTTGGCTAGGGATCATGGCGATGATTGAGACGAAGATCAGCAGGGACATGCCGTTCCCAATACCGCGCTGAGTGATGAGCTCACCCATCCACATCAGCAGCGCAACGCCAGCGGTCATTGTGATGACGATGACCACAACGTTCCTTGGGGTGAAGTCTGGGATGAGGCTGACGCCACCGGTGAACTGTCCGCCATGGAAGATGAACGCGAAGCCCGTTGCCTGGAGCAGAGCAAGAACGATAGTGACGTATCGAGTCCACTGGGTAATGACTTTCCGTCCGGTCTCCCCCTCCTCCTGAAGCTTCTTGAGCTTCGGGATCACAACGGTGAGGAGCTGGAGGATGATCGACGCCGTGATGTACGGCATAATTCCGAGAGCAAAGACCGAGAGCTGAGTCAACGCTCCGCCTGAGAAGAGATTCAACAGACCGATGAACCCTGCATGTTCGGCCTGGTTCGCGAAATCCCTCACCGCATAGAGATCAACTCCCGGAACGGGGATCGTTGCACCGATGCGATAGAGCATGAAGATGAAGAGCGTGAACAGGATCTTGTTGCGAAGATCTCGGATCCTGAAAGCGTTCCTAAAAGCAGTGAGCATGTGTGTCCTGAGTCCTAAGTTCCGAGTTCCGAGTTCCGAGTTCCGTGTTCCGAGTTCCGCGCTCCGTGCCTGAAACGTATTACGAAGTAGGTAGTACGTGGTGCGACATCTGCATCTGTAGGAGAGCTGGGTCGGTATCGAGATCGAACCGTTTCTCTTGATCCCTTCACGATTCTCCCTCCATCTTGTCGTACTACGCCATACGTACTACGTACAACCTCCTGTTCCGTGTTCCGACTTCTCTACTCCTCGATCAGCTCAATCGAGCCGCCGGCAGCGGCGATCTTCTCAGCAGCACCCATCGAGAACGCATGAGCCTTCACCGTGAGAGCAACAGCAATTTCGCCTTCGCCGAGCACTTTGACCCGGCCGCGCTTCTTGAGAAGCCCGGCCTCACGCAAGTCAGCAGGTGTGATCGTCGAGCCGGCATCGAACTCGTCCAAACGCTCGACGTTGATCACTGTGTACTCAACACGATTCGGATTCTTGAAACCCCTCAGCTTCGGGATTCGGCGTTGGAGGGGAGTCTGGCCACCCTCAAAGCCCTGGCGGACCTTGCTGCGAGCCTTGAGGCCTTTGGTGCCACGCCCGGCTGTCTTCCCGCGACGGCCCGCTTCTCCTCGCCCAACGCGGATTTTTCTCTTCTTTGACCCTTCCGGTGGTCGCAGGTGGTGCAGTTTCATCAGATTTCCTCGACTTTAAGCAGATGTTTCGCACGGAAGACCATGCCGCGGATACTTGGATTGTCTTCGTGCTCGACCGCCGAGTCTATCCTCCCGAGGCCGAGACTCTCTACTGTCGCTCGTGTTTTAGGTTTCTCGCCAATGAGGCTGCGCACCAACGTGATCTTGAGTCTGCCAGACATCGCTACACCTTCGTTCGCATGAGCTCGGAGGAGTTGTAGGCAGCAAGGAGCGGTGCGGGGAAGATCTCTTCGGCACGCTTTCCGCGCGCTCGAGCAACCTGGTCGGGTCGCTGCTGGCTCTTCAGCGCGTCAACAGTCGCCTTAGCAACGTTGATGTGCGTCGGGGATCCGAGGGACTTCGCGAGCACGTTACCAATGCCTGCTGCTTCAAGAATCTGGCGAACTGCCCCTCCTGCAATCACTCCCGTACCCGGTGCTGCTGGCTTAAGCAGCACGCGGCTGGCACCTGCAACACCGATGATCTCGTGAATGATTGTCGGTCCAGCCATGGGAACATCAAACATGTTGTGACGAGCCAGCTCGAAGCCCTTCTGAATCGCAGCAGGGACTTCCTTGGCCTTGCCGTAGCCAACACCGACGCGTCCCTTACCGTCTCCAACTGCAACGAGAGCAGTAAAGGAGAACCTGCGCCCACCTTTGACAACTTTCGAGACTCGGTTGATAGCAATCACTCGCTCATCGAACTCAGGGACATCACGTTCGCGTCGATCTCGGCGGTCCCGACGGTCTCGACCGCCGCGGCCTCTCCCCCGATCGCCGCGGCCTTGAGGCTTCGCTGGATCTTGGGACTTCGGGTCTTTGGGCTTCGCGTCCTGGGACTTTTGTTGTTCGGTCGTCATCTTTTGCTCCTAGAACTCGAGGCCGGTTTCACGGGCTGCCTCGGCAAGTGCCTTGATGCGGCCGTGGTACTTGAATCCCCCTCGATCAAACACAACGCGAGATACCCCGGCGTCCTGGGCGCGGGCACCCACGAGCGTCCCGACCTCGGTTGCCGTGCTGACAGTAAGAGTCCCACCCTTGAATGCAGACTCCTTTGAGGAGGCTGACACGATCGTGCGGCCGCTCTCATCATCGATAACCTGCGCGTAGATGTGCTTGTTGCTACGGAATACCGCAAGGCGGGGCCTTGCCGGAGTCCCGTGTACCGATTTGCGGACTCGGAAATGCCTTCTACGACGTGCATCTGTACGCGTACCCCTCATGTGGACACACCTGCCTTACCTGCCTTGCGCCGCACATACTCATCCACGTACCGGATTCCTTTCCCTTTGTAGGGCTCGGGAGGCCGGACAGCACGGATGTTGGCAGCTACTTGGCCAACTCTCTGTTTATCGATTCCACTGACAATGATCTTCGTTGGCTCCGGAACCTCAATGGTGATGCCCTCGGGTGTGTCAATCCTCACAGGGTGAGAAAAACCGACCTGCAACTCGAGTTGGCGCCCCTTGAGCGCTGCTCGGTAACCAACGCCGACGGTTGTCAACTCCTTCGAGTATCCATCCACCACTCCAACAACCATGTTATTGATCAACGCACGAGTGAGGCCGTGGAGAGCACGCAGACTTCGTTCATCATTCTCGCGTACAACAGTGAGAACACCATCGTCAACGGAGATAGCGAGGCGGCTATCGACTACCTGAGTTAATGTGCCCTTCCGGCCTTTCACCTCGACGGTATTGCCGGCCACCTTGACCTCGACACCGCTTGGGAGACTGATAGGGCTTTTTCCAATTCGACTCATTTCACCACACCTTGAAGAGAACCTCGCCGCCAACATTGCGGCGACGGGCATCACGGTCTGTCATAAGACCTGAAGAAGTTGATACAACTGAGACTCCGATTCCGCCCCGCACCCGCGCGACATCCGTTGCACCTTTGTAAACGCGACGACCCGGCTTCGAGACTCGTTGAATGCCCTGGAGCACTCGCTTACGATCCGAGTCGTATCGCATCGTAACCACTAACTCGGTTCCGACCTCCATGTCGCGTGTCTTCCAACTATCAATGAAACCCTCCTCGGAGAGGATTCGAGCTATCTCCTCCTTGATTTTGGAAGAGGGCATCGAGGTCTCCGGGTGGAGAGCCATGTTGGCATTCCGAATCCTCGTCAACATATCAGCAATAGGATCTGTGTTCATGGCTACCACGACGCCTTTCTGATCCCGGGGAGCTCGCCGAGGTGTGCCATCTTTCGCAGAGCAATCCGCGAGAGCCCGAACTTACGGTGATATCCGCGCGGTCTCCCGCTCACGACACACCGATTACGATACCGAGTGGCGCTCGCATCTCGTGGCATCTTTGCAATCTTGGCGTACGCTGCACGTTTGTCCTCGTACGAGGCCTCTGGATCCTTGATGATCATGACTAGTTCTTCTCGACGTTCGGCGTACCGCTCGACGATCTCTCTGCGTTTGTTGTTCTTGGCGATCTTTGATGTCTTCGCCATCAGGCACCTACCTGCTGTCGACGGAAAGGGAACCCGAACGCACCGAGGAGAGCCATCCCCTGATCGTCGGTCTCCGCGGTGGTCACCAACGTGACATCCAAGCCGCGGATCTTCATGACCTTGTCATAGTCAATTTCTGGAAAAACGAGTTGTTCGGTCACCCCGAAGCTGTAGTTTCCACGACCATCGAAACCTTTCGGGCTCAAACCCCGGAAGTCTCGGATGCGTGGGATCGTGAGAGCGATAAGGCGATCAAGAAACTCCCACATGCGCTCACCACGAAGCGTCACCGACGCTCCAATCGGCTGACCCTCACGAATTTTAAAGTTCGAGACGGACTTCCGAGCTCGGTTCACTCTCGGCTGCTGGCCAGTAATGATTCGCAAATCCTCGACTACGCCGTTGATAAGCTTCGCATCGGCAGCAGCGTCACCTGCGCCCATGTTGACCACAATCTTGGAGAGACGCGGAACCTGCATGACGTTCTCAAGACCGAGCTCCGTCTGGATCCGATCGCGAACCTCGTTCTCGTATTGTTCTTTGAGCCTTGGCACCATCAGAGCTCACTCCCACATGTCCTGCATGCCCTGTACTTCTTACCCTCGCTATTGAAACGAGCACCGATCTTCGTCGGTCCGCACTGTTCGCAAACAATCATCACGTTCGAGGCATCGATAGGCATGTCCTTATCGATAATCCCACCCGTGTTCATCTCCCCTGTCGCGCGCTGGTGGCGCTTCGCCGTTGCAACACCCTCAACGATAATCCTGTTGGCGTCTGGGAAGACCTTTGCAATCTTGGATTCCTTCCCAGAATCCTTACCCGAGATGACCATGACCGTGTCTCCACTCCGTAGCTTCATCACAGCACCTCCGGAGCGAGCGAGACGATGCGCATAAACTTCTTCTCCCGCAGCTCGCGGCCGACCGGACCAAAGATGCGGGTTCCGCGTGGCTGTTGCTGGTCGTTGATGAGGACACAAGCATTCTCGTCGAACCGGATGTATGACCCATCTTCGCGACGGATCTCCTTCCGGGTCCGTACTACCACTGCTTTAACGACTTCACCCTTCTTGACGTTCCCGCCCGGTGTCGCCTCCTTCACGGTTGCAACGATGATGTCTCCAAGGGACGCATAGCGGCGACCTGAGCCACCGAGCACACGAATAGTGAGAACTTCACGCGCCCCGGAGTTGTCAGCGACTTTGAGCCGTGACTCCTGCTGGATCATCGCGCACGCTCCAGAATCTCGGCGAGACGCCACCTCTTCGATTTCGAGAGGGGACGGGTCTCGACGATACGAACCTTGTCTCCAACGTTGGCATCGTTCAATTCATCGTGGACGTGAAACTTCTTCCTAGTCGGCACGACTTTGCCGTAGCGAATATGACGCCGCTGATCCCGCACCTCAACAGTGACGGTCTTGTCGCGACTATCGGAGACGACTACCCCGACGCGTGCCTTCCGGCTTGCGCGTTCCATCTAGGCCTCCTCCTGCTGTATGTTCCAGGCTGCAATCTCTTGCTCGCGCATCACGGTTGCGATGCGAGCAACATCACGCTTCACCTGTTTGATTCTTGTTGTATTATCGAGCTGATTCGTCACGAGCTGAAACCTGAGGTTAAAGAGTTCTTCCTTCGACTCATTCAGCTTCTCGCCGAGCTCCTTGAAGCTCAACTTGCGAAGTTCAAGCGCATTCATGCGTCCTCCCTCTTCACAAACTTTGTCTTGACAGGGAGCTTGTGTGCGGCGAGTCGGAACGCTTCACGAGCAAGCTCCTCCTCAACACCAGACATCTCGAACATGATGCGACCGGGCTTTATGACGGCAACCCAGTACTCCGGATTCCCCTTCCCAGAACCCATGCGGGTCTCGGCTGGTTTCTCGGTGATGGGCTTGTCGGGGAAGACTGTGATCCACACCTTCCCACCACGCTTGATCTTGCGAGTCATAGCAACACGGGCGGACTCGATCTGACGCGATGTCAACCAGCCGCGCTCTTGGGCCTGAAGGCCGTACTCACCGAAGGACACCTTGGTGCCACCCTTGGCCATGCCCTTGTTCCGGCCGGTCTGAACTTTGCGGTACTTCGTCCTCTTGGGCATCAACATCAGACGTCGCCACCTTCTGAGCTCTCAGTCTTCGGCTCTCGGTCTTCCGCCTCGACCGGTGCCGA
>CAYYGI010000013.1:8166-13697 GCA_964471085.1 uncultured Acidimicrobiaceae bacterium | reverse complement strand
TCTCAGCCCCCCTCCTGTACCCACTCTGCTCCATCTGGCCAGTGTTCCTTCTTCCAGATCGGAACACGAGACTTGAGCTCATCGATCACATAGCGGCACGCATCGAACCCGTCCCTGCGATGTGCACTTGAGACCGCGACGCAGACGGCTGCCTCTTCAACATCGAGTGACCCGACTCGATGGACAGCAGCGACTCTGATGATCGGCCATCGAGCAAGCGCCTCATAGGCGATCTCGGTGATCTTCTCGACAGCTACAGCACCGTACGCCTCATACTCAAGCTTGGTGACTCCTTCGCGCCCAGCGGAGTGATCTCGCACGGTTCCGGTGAACACGACGCTGCTCCCTGCCCCAGCATCTGAGACGAATGCAGTGAGGTCAGCAACGTCGATGGGATCGGCCGTCACACGAACGAATATGGGGGAGCGGCGAGCTACTGATTTTTCTCTCATACAATCACCATTATGGATGACGATACTCCCCAGAGCGCTCCAGACGAATCTCCTTCTTCATTATCTCCCCTACAAAGAGAGAGCGATACCTCCGGTGCCTCGACCGGTGAGATCCCCCCACTCTCCGATCCCGGCGAGACGATCGCTCTCCCGGTGAGCCCCCTCCCCGAACCGGTGTCAGCACGTATTGCTCAACATCCCGAGACGCGCAGTTCCCGTGGAGCGCTCCTCCTTCTCGGTGCTTTCGCCGCAGCCATTGTTGGCGCCGTTGTGACGGTCGCCACTCTCACAACGACAGGTGCTCTCGACCTGCTCCCAGAAGCTGCTCCGGTTGTCACAACGACGGTCACTGCGCCGACCGCAGAGCCTGCAGACGTACCGCTACCCGTGGTCATCCAGAACGTCGGAGCTGCAATAAATCCCGCTGCCATTGCTGAGAAGGCGATCCACGCAATCGTCACCGTCGTCGTTGCCGACACCCCCCGTGACTCTGGCGCTGCACCGATCGGTATTGGATCAGGGTCAGGAGTCGTGATCTCATCCGACGGCTACATTATCACCAACCACCACGTCATCGATGGAGGTGACACCTTCCAGATCCACTTCCAGGACGGTCGCACACACCTCGCCTCGCTCGTTGGTAGCGACGACCTGACCGATCTCGCTGTGCTCAAGATAGAAGCCTCCGGTCTGACATACGTCGAGTTCGGCACCTCCGACGCTCTGAGGGTGGGCGACCCAGCCGTCGCGATCGGGAACCCGCTCGGACAAGAGGGTGGAGCATCAGTCACCCTCGGCATTCTCTCCGCATTCGACCGTAGAGTCGAATTCGCAGACGATACATTCCTCCACGGAATGATTCAGACCGATGCCGCCATCAACAGCGGATCTTCTGGAGGAGGACTCTTCAACGCTGAAGGGCAGATCATCGGCATAACGAGCGCTATTGGTGTCTCTCCCGCAGGCCCTGAAGGGATCGGGTACGCTATCCCAATCGAGCTCGTCGATCGTATTGCTTCCGAAATTATCGAGACGGGAGATGTTGCTCACCCCTTCCTCGGAGTGAGCACCGCTACGGCCACCCTGGAAACAGATGACGGAGCAATCGTACCGTCGGGTGCCCTCATTGCTTCGATCGAAGGGACAGATTCTGCTGCTGGTATGGCGGGTCTCCTGCCCGGCGATATCGTTATAGAGATTGGAGGGAGAGAGGTCACCAACCAGACCGACCTCATCCTTGCTGTGCGTCTCTACCGTGTCGGGGAGAGAGTCGAGTTCATTGCAATGAGAAGGGGAGAGTTGATCTCTTTCTCAGTCGTGATGGGACAACGCCCAGCCAAGTTCGGAGGGTGATGCTCTATGGACAACATGGAGAACGAAGGAATTTTTGAGCAGCTCTTTAAGATGCTCCAGTCATCGGGTCCCGTCAACTGGGGACTCGCGCGCGAAGTGACCAAGAGTCTCGTCGGAGAGCATCAACCAATCGATCCAGTCATTGCTGAGGAGTACCGAGAACTCGCCCACGTTGCCGAGATCCGAATCTCTTCTCTCACCGGGCTCCCCTCCCCCTCTCCTGGCGAGCTCAACCCGACTGACCGCGCTACTTGGGCTGGGGAGAACCAGCAGTCGTTCCGCATCCTCGTTGAGCCACTCGGAGAAAAACTCTCGGGTCTCTCCGATCTCGGCGGCCTCGGTGATCTGCCTGGTTTTGAGGAGATGGGGCAGATGCTCGCTCCGCTCGGTTCAGCGCTCCTCGGATTGCAGGCTGGAACGATGGTGGGATTCATGGCCCATCGAGCCCTCGGGCAGTTCGACACCGGCATCCCTGCTATGGACCACGACCGCCCGTACGTCATTGTGCCGAACCTTGATGACTTTGCGATCGATCACGGCATCGATCACCGCCAGATCCGTCTCTGGGGTGCCCTCCATGAAGTCGCTTTCCATCGTGTTATGGCTGTTCAATGGGTGCGAGGACGGTTCGTGGAGATCATCGCAGCGTTCTACGACAGCGTCGAGGTCGATACTTCAGACATACTTGGCAAACTCTCCGGCATGAGCGACCCGATGGAGATGCAGCGGATGTTCAGCGAGGATGCGGCGCCGTTGGAGCTCATCCACTCCACCGCTGATCCCCAAAGACTTGCTGAAGTACAGGCGTTCACGGCGTTCGTTGAGGGCTATGCGGATCGAATCGTTCGCCTCGCAGGTGCCGAACTGCTCCCAAACATCGAGCGGATCGAGAACGCGTACAATCTGCGACGCTCAGAACCAGACAAGACAGAGCAATTCCTCCAGCAGTTCGCAGGCCTCAAGCTCGAACGGTGGAGAGCTAGTGATGCCGCAGAGTTCTGTGACGTCGTCGTTGAACGCTGGGGCGCTGCTGCTCTCGAACGTGTGTGGGAAGCACCCGAGAACATGCCGACGCTAGAAGAATTGAGAGACCCGATCGGCTGGAACGCGAGAGTGCTCCTGGACGAATCCTCGCTCTCGTGAGCTCGGATCTGCCGTACCATGCAGGATCACGAACGCAGTACGACTGAGAACCCAGGAGAGGATGTCTTATGACTCTTGCAATTGGAGAGCATGCACCCGATTTCACGCTCTACGATCAGAAGAAGGATGCGGTGTCACTCACCGACTTGAGGGGCAAGAACGTGCTCGTCGTCTTTATCCCGTTCCCTTTCACGGGGTACTGCGACGACGAAGGATGCCAACTTCGTGACGGAATTGCCGGGCTGAGTGAGCTCAACGCGGACGTCGTGATCATCACGACTCACGCAGTTCCGACGAACGCAAAGTGGGCTTCCGAGAACAGCTTCGACTTCCCAGTGCTCGCGGATTACTGGCCCCACGGTGAGGTCGCCCAATTGTATGGGGCCTTCAACGAGGCAACCGGGAGCGCCAATCGTGTCACGTACGTCCTCGATACGCACGGCATTGTGCGCAACGTGATCTCTACCGACTCACTCGGCACCCCCCGTGAGTACGAGCTCTACGGCAGAGCACTCGCTGCAATGAACGAGTCGTCGGGGAGTTCCAAGCGGTAGCCGACGCCGCGGATCGTCACGATGCGGAGAGCTTGCTCCCCCTCTTCGAGCTTGCGGCGCAGACGCCGAATGTGTTGGTCGAGGCTCTTGGTATCCCCCCAGCCCATGCCCCACACTTCTTCAAGGAGACGGTCACGGGTCACAATGCGGCCCACTCGGTCCATGAGGAGTGCCATAACCTCGAACTCCTTGCGCGGTACGTTGAAGACGACTTCGCCGACGCTGAGCTCGTAGCGGTCAGCATCAAGTCTCACGTCGCCGACAACGAGGACATCTTCGGCAACGGCCCCCACCGAGCGCCGCGTTACCGCGTGAATGCGAGCAACAAGCTCTCTGGCAGAGTAGGGCTTAGTGAGATAGTCGTCTGCACCGAGCTCCAGGGCGGTAACGACGTCAGACTCGGCGTTCTTCGCTGAGACGACGATAACAGAGACCTGCGAGTCGGCCCGCACTGCACGCAGCACGTCGAGTCCTGACACCGACGGCAGCATGAGGTCGAGCAGAATCACGTCGAACGTCTCCGCCCTGAACGCCAGGATTGCCTCTCGCCCATCCACTGCCGATCGCAACTGCATCCCCTCAGCCTCGAGAGCTACCGTCAGCGCTTCAACATACGCTGGCTCATCCTCGACAATGAGTACCTTCATTCTGCTCCTTCTGGGCTCTCGGCATCCTCCGGTGAGATCGGGAGGCAGATACTGAACCTTGATCCAGCACCAACCTCTGACTCCATGTGTACCGTTCCTCCATGAGCAATCGCGACATTCTTGACAATCGAGAGTCCTAGCCCTGTACCCCCCGACTCCCGGCTCCGGGCGCGGTCAACTCGGAAGAAGCGCTCGAACACCCGATCCGCATACCGCGCGGGGATACCGATTCCCGTGTCCTCCACCTCGACACACACCATTTTTCCTTGCATCCAAGAGCGGTACATGACAACTCCATCTGCACCTTTGATAGCGGTGTACGTGATCGCGTTAATTAGGAGATTCCGAATCGCAGACGTGATCTGGTCGCGTGACCCGACAACCGTTGCATCGACCATCTCCCCTGGCTCGAGCCGAATCCCCTTCTCAAGCGCGTAGGACTCAATCGAGGCCACAGCATCAGTTACTGCATCTGAGACTGAGAGGAACCGAAACTCTGTCCCAAGGGACTGTGTCTCCGCGAGTTGGGCTACATCGTTAATAACGTTCGCCATCCGAGCCGACTCGGCGACCAACCGCTCGGCAAGGAGAGTTCGCTTCACCTCGTCGGTTGTTACTGCCAACGTCTCGGCGAGAAGAGAGAGAGCCCCCAATGGAGTCTTGAGCTCGTGACTCGCATTTGCTACGAAATCTGTCCTCATAGCATCCACTCTGCGCTTCACTGAGAGGTCGTCGATGTAGAGGACGACCGGCCCAAGCATCCGTTCCCCACTCTTGAGTGGCTCAGCCGTAAATGCGTAGACTCTGCGCTCAGGTTCGTGAACATCGACCTCAATCTCCTCCCTGAGACCGCTGCGCGCAGCTCGTTGCGCAAGTACCGCGATGCGAGCCTTGAGAACGGATCGCTCCCCCGCCCCGTCAAGGAGTATCTTCGCTACGGTATTCGCGTACAAGATGCCTCCCTCCGCGTCAAGGATCGCGATCCCTTCGGATGCTCCCTCAAGTGCACCCAAGGATACGTCTGCTCGTGCCTCGGCGTCGGTGACGGCGCTCTGGAGCAACCGAACATCACGAAGAAGAGCAGCGTCAAGGTGCTCCGACCCAACCGCGACAGCCAGAGAACGGAGAGTTGCCTCAGCACCGACTGCTCGTGAGCGCAACCGGAGAGCCACCTCGCTGAGCCCAACGAGGAGAAGTGCTGCCAGGATGATCCAGATATTCATGGTCACGACTATAGAAGAGGGGGGAGACACCGGTGAACACCATTGTGACATGGAACGCGAAGTTCACCTCCAGTTCACCTGCCTATACGGGAGGTGTCACAAACGTTCCGTATGGTTCCTGCGACAAGTTCGTGGCGCCGTGCCACGCAGTTTCAACCA
>CAYYGI010000013.1:3780-8066 GCA_964471085.1 uncultured Acidimicrobiaceae bacterium | reverse complement strand
CGCGGAAGCGTTCAGTGCATTGAACCCGGCAGTCGGGCTCTCCGTCGAGGGACCAGGAACTGGCGACGGTTTCCGCAAGTTCTGCGCAGATGAAGCCGATATCACCGGAGCATCGCGTGAAATGAGGGAGGAGGAGAGGGCGTTCTGTGAAGAAGCCGGAGTCGAATTCATTCAGCTAAAGTTCGCTGTCGATGGCCTGACCGTGATAACGAACGCGAAGAACGACGAAGTCACCTGCCTGACCTTCCCGGATCTCTACGCCCTCCTTGGGCCCGAGTCGATCGGATTCGAGACGTGGGACGCGGCCAACGCCCTCGCAGCCGAGCTTGAGGGCACAACTGGCCCCTTCATGAATGCTCCGATCTTCGTCACCGCACCAGGCCAGGAGTCAGGGACCTACGACTCCTTCGTTGAGATTGTCATCGAAGACATTGCTGAAGAGCGCGGCCAGGATGAGAGCGCCCGACTCGACTACGTTGCTTCCGCGAACGACAACGTCATCATCGAAGGCATTGCAGGTCACGAAACCTCCCTCGGCTGGGTCGGCTTCTCGTTCTATCTGGCCAACCAGGACCGAGTGAAATCGATTGAGATTGATGGGGGAGACGGATGCGTTGCCCCGACACCAGAGACGATCGCTACCGGGGAGTACCCCATTGCTCGTCCTCTCTTCATCTATGTGAATACGGCGCGAGCTGATGCAAACCCGGCAGTCGTCGCGTACGTCGACTTCTTTCTCTCCGAAGCAGGGCTAAAGAACGTAGATGAGGCCGGGTATGTGCGCCTTGACTCGTACGATGAACTCCGGGCCACTTGGGGGGACCGCTAAGAAGGAGGGGACGCGGATAGCAACCATCTCCCCCCGGTAGAGGGGGGGGGCGGCGACTCTCGCCCTCCCCCCTCTACTCTTCGTTTAGGAACCATGGACACCACATTGACTGCCAAAGATCTCTCAGGAGATCCCAGACGCCTCCGACGCGAACGCCGTGTCAAGACGATCTTCTCACTCGCCGGGCTAGCATCCGTTGCAATCAGTGCACTGATCATTCTCTCACTCTTTGGCGAGGCTTGGAATTTCCTCGCCAACGTGGACCTCTCCTCTCTCTGGAGCCTCGGATGGTTCCCCCGGCGAGGCTTCTACGACATAGCGACGTTGCTTACCGCCACGTTCATTATTTCAGCAATCGCCATGATCGTTGCCGTGCCACTCGGCCTCGGTGCAGCAGCGTATCTCTCCGAGTATGCCTCCCCCAAGGCCCGGAGAAAGCTAAAGCCAACGATTGAGATCCTGGCTGGAATTCCCACCGTCGTTCTCGGCTTTTGGGCGTTGACCTTCATCAGTCCTCAGATCGTCCAACGCATCTTCGAGGCCGCACAACCCTTCACTATGATGGCTGCAGGGATCGGTGTCGGCGTGCTTATCACCCCGCTCATCGCTTCAATCTCGGAGGATGCCATGAAAGCGGTGCCGCGAACGTTGCGTGAAGCGTCCTACGGTCTCGGGGCCGACAGATCAACGACCGTGCGAAAGGTCGTGTTCCCGGCAGCACTCTCGGGTATCGTCGCCTCCCTCATCCTTGCTCTCTCCCGAGCTATCGGCGAGACGATGATCGTGTTCATGGCTGCAGGCGCTGTGGGGGGATCGCTGCGAACATTCGACCCTCTCGGCCCAGGACAGACGATGACCGCTGCCGTTGCAGCGCTTGCCACAGGAACTGACCAGGTGACAGGCGTTGGTCTCGCGTTCCAGAGCCTCTTCTTCATTGGGCTCCTGCTCTTTCTCATAACGCTCTCCCTCAACTCGATCAGCAATCGAGTCGTCCGGAAGTACAGGCAGAGGTACTGAAATGAATAGAGCAAACTCTCACCGCCAACAGCGGACCACCGAAGCGGTTCAGGAAGCAATTCGACGATCAGGAACCATCAACTGGAAACCGTTGCTCTTCCAAGTCTCGCTCCTCGGGCTCCTCCTCGCCTCCCTCCTCATCCTCCTCGTCCTCCTCACCGACGTCGTCATCGGATCGATACCGACATTCGCGACGCGAGGGTTCTCGTTTGTCACAGACGGGCTCTCGCTCAGGCCAGAGACCGCAGGCGTCGCCACCGGAATTGGTGGCTCAATCATCATTGCCCTCTTCGTGGCGCTGCTCGCCTTCCCGATCGGCATCGCGGCGGCTGTCTACGTCGAGGAGTACGCGCCACGAAATCGGATGACACAGATGATCGATACGACAGTGCGTAACCTCGCAGGCGTCCCCTCCATCGTGTACGGTCTTCTCGGCCTTGCAATGTTCGTTCCGTTCGTAGCCGCGATTGGACTCGGGGGGACCACCCAGGGCAGGAATGTCATCGCTGCAGGTATCACGATGGCCGTCCTCGTGCTCCCTATCGTGATCATTACCTCAGCCGAAGCAATCCGCTCCGTACCGTCGACGATCCGCGAGGCCGGCTACGGTGTCGGTGCAACAAGGTGGGAGGTTGTGCGCAGCCACGTTCTCCCCTCCGCAGCGCCTGGAATCCTCACAGGAACCGTACTCACGCTTGCCCGAGCAGTCGGCGACGTAGCAGCCCCGCTCCTCGTTATTGGTGTCGCTACCGGGTTCTTTGTACCTCCCGCAGATGCAACGATCATGGACAGACTGACCGGCACCTACACAGCCCTCCCCGTGACTGTCTTCTCGTGGTCCCGCCAGACAGACCCCGCGTTCACTGAGACGCTCGCTCCCGCAGCAATCGTCGTCCTTCTCGTCGTCTTGTTCGCCCTCAACGGCGTAGCAATCTTCCTGCGCAACCGCACTGAACAGAGGTGGTAACCCCATGACAGATCACATTAAAGAACCAACCCGTTCAGTGCCCAGGGAGGCGCCGATGAGCCACGACTTGGCACCAGAGTCTCCCGGCCTTCCAATAGCGACGAACACCGCTACATCACGAGGAGAGACTCCTCACTCCGTTGGCACCCAACCCAGTGGCCAGCCAAATGGCCAGCCTAACGACGCTAATTCAGTGATCCTGGAACTCATCGATGTCTCCGTCTCCTATGGGACCTTTCAAGCCGTCCAGAACGTCACTCTCCCCATTCGCAAGAATGAGATCACCGCATTCATCGGCCCATCGGGTTGTGGGAAGTCCACTATTCTGCGAACATTCAACCGAATGAATGACCTCATCGAGACAGCAAGCGTTCAAGGCAGCGTGCTATACCACGGCGTTGACTTGTACGGGCCTGATGTCGACCCCGTCGAAGTGCGGCGCCACATCGGCATGGTGTTCCAGAAGCCGAACCCCTTCCCGAAGTCGATCTATGACAACATCTCGTTCGGGCCCAAGATCGCCGGATTCAAAGGGAACATGGATGACTTGGTTGAGGAGTCGCTGCAACGCGCTGCTCTCTGGAACGAGGTCAAGAGCAAGCTCAAAAATAGTGCCTACGACCTGTCGGGAGGTCAACAGCAGCGTCTCTGCATCGCCCGAGCAATCGCGACGGACCCCGACGTCCTGTTGATGGATGAGCCAGCGTCATCACTCGACCCTATCGCGACTCTGCGGATCGAAGAGCTGATGTTCGAGCTCAAGCGCGACTACACGATCGTGATCGTCACTCACAACATGCAGCAGGCCTCACGCGTCTCAGACCGAACCGCATTCTTCTCCATGAAACTCACCGAAGGAGACCACACCGGGAGACTCGTCGAGTTCTCCGAGACCAGACAGATGTTCACCTCACCAGAGAAGGAAGAGACAGAGCACTACATCACGGGACGCTTCGGCTAAGGAGCCAGTATGACCAACTTTCCAGAGACCCCCTTTCCTGAATCCAATCGACCCGAGAGCGAGTATCTCGGCATCGACCTCCGCCACCGCTTCGACGACAAGCTCGTCGAGATCCGCGCAAATATCGTCGATACCGGCACACTCGCACTCGCCAACATACGTCTGGCAGGTGATGTGATCACCCAGAATCGCCTCGAAGACATCCAGATGGTACGCGATGCCGACATCCCCGTGAACGAGCAGTACCGGAGATGTGAAGCGGAGGTCTTCGAGGTCCTTGCCCTCCAACAGCCGGTAGCAACCGACCTCAGATTCCTTGTCGCTTCCACACGCATCTTGTACGAGATCGAGCGCTCAGGGGACCTGGCGGTGAACCTCGTCAACGCTCTTGGGCACATCGATGGTCTCCCCTCTGAGGTGCTTCGCAACCCCCTCATTGGGGAGTTGGCAGAGGCCTCCGCAGCAATGTTTGAGAGCGGTATCGAAGCAGTTGCTACAATGGATCCCGACAT
>CAYYGI010000013.1:0-3680 GCA_964471085.1 uncultured Acidimicrobiaceae bacterium | reverse complement strand
CGCCTTAGCCAAAGAGCCTGCTCCACCAGCGAGCCCACACGCCGCGCGTCTCGGGCCACGAAAGTTCGCTGAGCACGTCAGCAAGGTGATCCGGGGGCAGATCGCCCACGAGAACATATTGGTTCGAGCCATCCACCCAGTGCACGCGAACGGCGTTGGCTGTCGGGGCAATGTCGTAAACACCCGAATCGAGTTCCAACTGCATTGCACCCTCAAAACCAGATACGACAGTCTCGCGATCAAGGATGAAGAGAGAGAAGCTGAAGAGGCCGTCTGTGTAGTACCCCTGTTCAGAGCCACCAGGTGCGCTGAACGCTTCAACAAGCCGATAGCCTGCTGCTGTTGCGGGAAGAAGAAATGCAGCTTCAGGGAGCACAACTTCCACCGGCACGGTCGATTCGTGGATAGGCGCCTCATGCGTGCGGTATGCCCGAAAGTTCGAGAGCGTTGTCCGCCGAAACAGTTCACCCTCCCCGTCGAACATCTCTGCTACCAAGATCGCTCCCGTTCGCTGATCAAGAATGAACGTTGCTCGATGTATCTCCCCCTCCATCACCTCAACGATGTGACACAGCCGCGACATGTGGATGCCTGCACCACTCTCTCGGATCGTGTACTTGCTTGAAGGGAGTGGTGAACCATTGGATTTGGGAAGGAAAGTTACGCCACTTGGTTCCACCCCCATCGTGACCGCTCTGCCGTTGCCGGCTATCGACCATCCGGTATCTCTGCGCACCATCTCCACACCGTTCGAGTGTTCTACGAACTCCCTGGCTACCTGTGTCTGGCCCTCCCACACGGAGACGACGAGGCGAGAGGCCGTGTAGGTGGAGTAGCGAGCGTCATCGAGTATGTCATTGAGCTCCTTGGTGTGCCCCGGACTCGCTATCGAAGTCGCTACCAGAGCGGCAGTGACAACCATAAGCAGTGTTCGACGTACGATCATCACGGTGAGTGTGTTCCCTGTATTGCAGTACCGCTAGAAGGCATTGAATCAACAGCGGTGTGGCGCACCTCAAGGTCGCTGATACTCACAGATACTGGTTCGGGCCCACCAGCGAAGGGTCCGATCGTGAACGCGAGAGTCACAGCCACAGCACCTGACGCCACAGCCAAGGCCGTGAACCTTCTGTGTCTGTGAGGCTTCCTGTCCTCACTGTGCAGCGCCAGGAACGCCGGTGGCTCAAGACCGGGGAGCGCCCGCACTGCTGTCCGGCTCCGGTCAAGTTCCGCGAGCTCGTAACGGCACTCTGTGCAGGCAGCAAGATGGGAGGTGAGGACGGGTATCTCAAGAGTGGCGAGTTCTCCGTCGAGGAAGGCGGAGAGCTGCTCGGAGAGATGGCCTGGTGGGGCCAGGTTCCCAGGCAGCTCGAGCAGTGGGAGGAGGCGTACCGTGCTGCGAGCTTCCTTCATTCTTCGGAACTCAGCAATAGCTTGCTCATCGCTCTCCAGTGCAACAACAACCGCGTTGAGCTCCGCAGGTGACAGTGTGCCATCGAGATAACAGGAGAGAAGCATCGAAATGTGCTCACTGACGGGCATCACATTGGCCATGTCAACAACCCTCTCAACATCGATCGTCCTCGATGAATCCGCGAGCGCACCGTACCAATAGGCACATCTGCGACATCGGCGATCTCCTCGTACGTGAGACCAACGACATCGCACAACACAACAGCTTCCCTGAAGTCGTACGGGAGTTTGAGTAACGCGGCCTGCACATCATCCGAGAGGCGGACGGCTGCAAGTACTTCGTCAGGAGAGGGGGAGGAACCAAGGGCAGAGTGGTCCCCTTCGGGGAGCGGCGTTGTTGGACGACGCTGCTTCTTACGGACGCTATCGAGGAATGCGTTCCGAGTAATCCTCCAGAGCCATCCATCAAACGATCCCGGAGTGTACGAGGAGAGGCCCTTGTGCACACGCAACAACACCTCCTGCACGAGGTCAGCGGCATCGTCAGGGTTGCCGGTCAGGCGGTAGGCGAACGTGTAGATCTTGCGCCCGTACCGGTGCGCAACATCTTCCCATGTAAGGGTCGTATTATCGGTCATTCTCCCCATCTCGCTCGGGATAACGCCCTCAGCGTGATGTGAGTTCCGAAGATCTAGCTAAACCGTTGATTCCTCGGAATCGTTCTCATCCTCGTTGACGCCATCTTCGACGCCCTTCTTGAACTCCTTCGCGGAGGCACCGAGTGAGCGTGCGAGCTGTGGGAGCTTTGCAGCCCCAAACAGCAGGAGCACCACCGCAAGGATGATGAGCAACTCGGGACCGCGGATCTGTTGGATAAATGCAAGCATCGCGGGTTCCTTTCCTAGGTCACAGTGTACCTGACGCGCCGACTTGGGTGCCTAGGATAGACCAAAGGAGTCCACGAAGGCTTGAAGTCGCTCTCGGGTAATGAAGACAAGACGCTTATTGCGCTTCTCCCTCTCGTACATTGAGTAGGGGCTGAACTTGTCGGTCACGAGGATTGCTTGATCCGGATTGGTTCGCCCGACCTCAACAGCGAAACGCGCGAGCGCTGAATCCTCTAATTCGGGGTGGGATCCTTCCTCGTGAGGGAGAAGCAGAAGCATCGTTGACTGAGCGTCACGGCGCATCCCGTAAATGCTCACTTCCTCCCCGAAGCCCACGGATGTACCCGATCTGCCATCATCAATCTCGTATCCGCTCACACGGAGGAGTCCAAGGATGAGGTCATCAAGGTTCATCGTGTCGGTGTCCACACCGAACGAGCGCAGGTGAGACTCCGTCGGGCCGGAGAGCTGGATGAATCCAGCGACCGGATCCAGCGTTGAGGTTGAACTCGGTGCCGCCGAGACCGACGTATCAGCTACCACTTCCTGCACGACCGCGATCGGGTTGTCTACCAAATGCAAGGGCAGATCCTCATCACGCTCGGGGAGCACACCCACTTCGGGGAATTCGACGTTGCCCAGCACTTCGGCATTCTCCCCTCTCATCGCTGATATCTGAATGCGGTGCACCCCCTCAAGGGGGAGACCTTCCTCGACCATGTCGCGCATGTGTTCAATCGCGGCGGTGCTGAGCAGATCGATGAGGTGTTGGCCGGCTTCGGCATCTCCGAGTGGAACGGAGAAGAGCGCCCGTGCGGTATCCCCGGCAACATGGAACTCGGTGACGACCGGCATTGGACGCCTGGACACGGGTGACTCGATCGGGAGCGCTCTGGCAGCCGACTGCCTGAGACTTCGAATGAGGTAGTAGAGAAACGAACCGACTACAACGACAACGATCAGAGAGCCAATTATCAATGCGGGGGTTTCCAAGGTTTCCAACTCAGTCTCCTTTGTGTATCTCTAAAGGGAGTGTAGAACAGACCAGAGACCAGAACCTAGCTGGCCTTACGGGCACGGGCAGCGATCTGGCGCTCCTTGCGGATCTTGCGCCGTTCACGCTCTGAGAGCGCCCCCCAGATACCGAACTTCTCGCTTGAGACAATCGCGAATTCCAGGCACTCACCTCGAACGGAGCACTCACGACAAATCGCCTTCGCTGCTCGCGTCGAGGCCCCACGCTCGGGAAAAAACAGATCTGGATCAGCCCCGCGGCAGTGAGCAAAGTCCTGCCACGCGACGTCGATCCCTTCGGCTTGCAACGCCTTTATGAGGTTTGTCAACACGGCATCTCCTACAAGCGCGTAATTACATCACTGT
>CAYYGI010000012.1:0-13812 GCA_964471085.1 uncultured Acidimicrobiaceae bacterium | reverse complement strand
ATCCACGAAACCGACCGGGTACTGCGAGAGGATGACCCCATCATTGGCTTCATCCCTCGTTGAGACCTTGACTGTTGCGACGGTAAACCCTGCCTCGACGAGAGCTGCTGTTGCATCAGGCTGCATCATTCCAATCACAGGGGGCACACCGAGAGGGCAGACGCCGTCCCCCCCGACTCTTGCTTCACATGGGTGCATGAGGATGAGTGACTTCTCGCCTCGATAGCGCCATGGAAATGATTCTCGTTTCAGCTCGTTGCCGTCGACATCGTAGATGATTCTCGTGTTGACGATCGTCCACCCACCGGATCCTTCGCCTACGACAAACTCTTCGCCAGGGGGGACCAACCCTTCTTCATCAGCGCGGTACACGACGCCGGGTTCTGTATGACGGGTACGGCTGCCGCGTTCAGTGCGGCAGCTGATGCCTCCGTTGTTGCCGAAGAAGGTGGCCGTAACCGTGCGTGGAGTGTGGGATGTCCTGATGATGACCGGCGCGTCGGTGTTATTTCTGAACACAACATCGGGGTGCGGAAACCCAATGGTGGCCTCGCGTCCTTCTGGGTATCTTGCCAAATAAATGCTGTGTGGCCGGTGCTCAATGATCTCAAGACAGCTGAAGTAAATGGTGTTGAAGATCGTGGTAGCGAATTGGCTGCCACCGCCACCAATATTGATGGGCTCCTCTTCGCACAACAGGAGGCCTCCCACGATGGCGCAGTCGAACTTGAAGCCACCTTCAAGGGTTCTTCGCCCAACTTGCTTGTTGAGCGAGAACTCCTCACCGGGCATCACTATAGCGTTGTCGGATAGATCGGCCATGAGCTGAATGTTGTGCACACGGTTTCGCCCAGGCGTCCAAGTGGTGAATTCGGCGAGCTCGTATAGATCCCCGAATGATTCTGCCATCTCGGTTGTGAACGCTGGTTCCGCGTTCTGGATGACGGGGAGGTGACCTGTGCCATCTCCCAATGCCGCTGCCTCAACTGCAGCAGCGATAGCTTCAGTGTCCACAGTGGTGCCGTTGAGGCCAGGCACGAGCACGATCGTGTCGTTCTCTGGTAAGCCCTCCATCTCCTCTTGGGGAGAGTCTCTGATCTCGTACTGCTCGTGGAAACCTTCGAAATCATCGACGAGCACCGTCTCCCATCGGGCATCGACCGGGTCGATCTCGAGATCGTCTCGTACCCTCTCCACGAGAGGCGAGATGGCTGACGACTCGATGGAGAACGTGATCGGTGCACCGTCAGCGCTGCCGTCAACGGTTGCTACGAGGGCGCGACCGAGAAGTGTTGGAATGACATGGAACTCGAATCCATACTCGCTGTTGAAGAGCATGACTCCACGGTCGATGATCAGTCTTGCTTGCTCAATGCCCTGCTCAATGTCGGCTTCGGTCACGATCGGAGCGACTGAAATCACGGGGAGCACGATTGTCTCGTTCCCGCCACTTTCAAGGGCACCAAGAAGCAGAGAGGCTGCCTCGTCACGGTTGACTTTCTCGCCTGACCTTGGAAATTCGTGTCGAATCACTCCATTCGCGATCGTGATTGATCCCTCAAATGCAGGATTGGCGATAGCGTCCTGCTCCCACGATGCGAGTCGAAGTTCGAGCATATCTGGATGAAGGGATGCGGGAAGGGGGACATCAAGGTCCTCGGTGAACGTCCTCAACCAATCTCGAATCCCATCCTTCCTGAGGCCGAGGGCTTCGTAGACAGCGCCTGTGCTATCAAATTCCAACCCAACATCAGAGGGGTCAAGGTCGAACACCGTGCCATTGATCTCGACGCGCGTAACGTGTTCGGTGAGCGCGCTCGTGTGTTCCTGGAGTGATGCGAGCGCTTCGCTCTGGGATTGGCGCCCGACATCGATTCCGGCGACCGTGGTGTTACGGGCGATCCTGTCTGTGGCTGCAGCGCTGTCGATGAGATATATGGAGAGCGGCAATAACAGGATCAGTGCAGGCACCGCGGCGAAGATAAGGATTTTGGACTTGGAGGCGGCCATCAGTGTTTTCCCTGGAGGTTGAGTGCAGCACTCGCCAGTATATGCGCAGCGATCGAATAGCTATCTGGTTCTCAACGTGCGCACCGCCCTATGCTGCGGTCGGTTCTATGTTGCATTCGATCTTCGCCATTCATGCTCACCCCGACGATGAGTCCTCGAAGGGTGCCGCCACCGTGGCCAAGTACACCACGAAGGGTGCATCGGCAGTTCTCGTGACAGCCACAGGAGGTGAGGCCGGTGACATCCTGAATCCTACGATGAAGAGTCCCGAGATCGTGCAGAACCTCGGTGAAGTACGTGCAAGGGAGCTTGCTAACGCGGCGGAGACGATCGGGTACGACGTCGTGGAGCTTCTGGGGTACCGGGACTCCGGGATGCCCGGCTCTTCGGCAAATGACCACCCGGAGGCCTTCTGCAATCAACCCTTTGATGCTGTGCTTGAGCGTGTTATCCGCCTCGTGAGGCAGTACCGCCCGCAGGTTGTTCTCGGCTACGACGCTCACGAGTTCTACCCCCACCCCGATCACCTGCGTGTCAATGAGATCTCCGTTGCTATCGTAGAGGCTGCAGCCGATGGTGACCGTTTCCCCGAAGCGGGGGACCCTTGGCTGATCAAGAAGGTGTACGCGCCGGTCTTTACTTCCAGCCGGATACGAGCGCTTCACCAAGCAATGCTGGACACCACAGGTGAGTCCCCTTTCGAGAGGTGGCTCGATCGTTTGAGCGGGGACGAAGACCTGCATCGCCGACTGACCCGAGTTGACGTCACAGGATTCATTGAGCGCGGACGCGATGCGTTGCGAGCGCATAGAACTCAGGTCGATCCGGAAGGGTTCTGGTTCGCTGTTCCGACTGAGCTGGTCGAGTCGGTGTATCCGTGGGAGGAGTTCGAGCTGCTCTCTTCATCGGTTGGATGGAGCGAAGGCGAGTCCGACCTATTCGAGGGCCTTGTGTGACGTGTCAATCCCTGGTGTGCACCCATGACTGACCCGATCACCGAGCTGCGCGCTGCTCTCGAGTGCGTGCCGCGCGTATTCCTCAACTCTCAGGACCTGCATATCCTCGTTGATGCGAGAACGTCATTGGATGTCCTAGAGAGCCTTGCGCGCTCCCTCGTGTCGGTTGTTCTTGTTGGCTGCACCGGAGTGGGAAAGTCGCATCTCATCAACGAGATCGGAGGTGCCGAAATCTCGGAGGTCAGCGCTCTTCGACCGACGACGCTGGCAGTCGTCTCGGCAAGTTCCACGGGTTCTGTCGAGATTGGGTATGCGAGTGAGCACGTTCTCGTTCCTCGTGTGAGTGAGGGGATCGTCCTCGTCGATACTCCGGGGTGGGAGATCGATCGCAGCGCCGTCGAAGCGGTCTTAGCGTCTGCTGATGTGGCTGTCCTCGTCGTGTCGCCCGCGAGATACGCTGACGCTACAACTTGGAGTCTCTGGGAGAGAATGGAGTCTGTGCCGGAGAGGAAGATTGTGCTCAATCGGCTGAGCGGAACAGCTCGCGAACGGTCAGAACTTCTCGGATCTGTACAGGAGCGTTTCGGGATGAACACCGTAGCGATTGTTGCTGAGCATGGGCCTGCAGACGAATTTTCGCGCACTCTCCTCGACGATGTGGCGGGGTTGAGCATGCATGATGACAGGGCTGCAATCGCCCGAGCAGCAGCGTCGAAAGCTGGGCGATACCTTGCTGGAGCGCTCACAGCCTCTGCTGTGGATCTTGGTCGACTAGAAGACGCAGTTGACGCGTCTATAGCGCCCGAGCTTCCTGGAGGAGGGTTCGTCGTGCTCGAGGACTGGATGGAGACGCGAGACAAGATCGTTGGTTATGTGCGCCAATCCATTGGTGACCTCGATCGCGAGATTGTCGAAGTTGCTCACAACGAGGTTGCCCACCGCATGCTCGACTCTCTGGAGCAGTGGGAGAGCTCAGGGCTTGAGCGCAGCCTCGAAGAGTGGCGGAGTGACACAGCGGCTCGCTTCGTGTCACAGGCAGGGACTCGTTGGCGTCGACCATCGGCTCTCAAGCTCCTTGAAACAACGGCCTGGAAGGTCGGAGCGAACCCGACTGTGCACGTTGCTCGCCGCGCGAAGCGATTGATGGGAGCAGACCTTGATTCGGCGATTCGAGATGTACATGGAGACCTCCACGCTGTGGTGAGTGCTGCTCTGGTGCAAAGAAAGGATCTTTGGCGCTGCGCCATAGCGGAAGCCGGATCCTTCAAGCCGGGTGAACTGCTCTCCGCATCAGAGAGGATCGCTGGATCGTGAAGGATCTCGGATCTCTCCTCGATCTCGCCGATCTAGCAATCGCGCGCTGCGAAGGCGTCGTCTCTCAAGATGTACGGGGAGAGCTTGCGAGCGTTGTGCATCGTGCGCGCAGGAGACATGGCTTCGTCGGGGAGGCTCTGGTTGTAGCCTTTGCTGGCGGGACGGGATCGGGGAAGTCTTCACTCGTGAACGCTGTCGTCGGCGAGCCGATCGCGCAGGTCGGAGTTCTGCGTCCTACAACGGATGCGGCGCTCGCTGTGACGCCGAGGGACCTCCGAGTCGATCTCACCCCCCTACTCAACGATATCGGCGTTACCGAGCGCGTCGAATCTGATGCGCTCGGACTCTGGGTGCTCGTCGACCTCCCTGACTTCGACAGCACGGTCACGAGCCATCGGCGCATCGTGGAGGACGTTCTTCCCCGAGTAGACGCGGTTGTCTGGGTATTCGATCCCGAGAAGTATGCCGACGCTACGATCCACACCCGATTTCTATCGAATCTCACTGGGTATGAGAGCCAATTCCTTTTTGCTCTCAACCAGACAGATCGGCTCGGATCCTCGGCTGCAACTGTCCACGGTGACTTGCTTCGCATGCTACTCGATGATGGATTTCGGGATCCCGAGGTCGTCTCTACTGTTGCACGCGGACCGGAGCTTGATGTGTCGCATCTCGTTGAGGCGCTCTCGCAGCGCCTTGACGTGAAACGCACCGTGATGAGGAAACTCGCCACTGATCTACGTGTTGCTGCAAGTCGTGGATGGGAGGAGACCCGAGATGGCAGTGTTAACCCAGATCGTGATCAAGGAGGGGCCGATGGGGTAGCCCTTGCCGCAGCAACTTTTGTATTGTTGGGAGTTGAAGCGATCGTTATTCTCGAAGGTGGAGCGGAGGGTTGATCTTGTGTCCGATTCTTTAGCTGATTGGTGGAATGTTTTCTGGAGAGAGTTCGGGCCGGAGATGATCGCTACGTTCTTCATCGTTGGCGGGGCTTTCGTCTTGCTGGCTGTCTTGAAGCGAGGAATTTCTCGATGGCTTCGCAAGGTCGAGCAACGCTACGCGGAGTCGGACGACCACACAGACAGAGAGCGGGGTCAGCGCCTCCTCACGATTACGATGGTCATGAAAATGCTCGTATCGATCGTTGTCTGGGCCATTGTTGTCCTGACGACGATGGGCACGTGGGGGTTGCCGATGGCGCCACTGATCGCAGTAGGTACAACCGTTGGCATCGCGGTGGGTTTCGGTGCTCAGGACCTCGTTCGGGACATTATCAGTGGGTTCTTCATCCTCATCGAAGATCAGTTCGGGATTGGTGATGTTGTAGCCATTGCCGGGGTGAGCGGCACGGTCGAGTCGATCAGGTTGAGGACGACCGTCCTTCGGGATCTGAACGGGAACGTTCATCACGTTCCGAATGGACACATCGAGGTCGCGTCGAACAGGACTCCTGACTACGCTCGGATCGTAGCGGATATCGGTGTCTCCTATGACACCGATATTGATCGAGCCATGGAGGTCATCCTCGACGAAGCGACGCTCTTTGCGAACGATCCTGACTGGTCAGCCAGTTTCCTCAAGAAGCCGCAGATGTTAGGGGTTGACGAACTTGCTGATTCAGCGGTGCTGATTCGGGTGCTCGCCACGGTCGTGACTGAGGAACGTTGGGCTGTGAAACGTGAATTCTTGAGGCGCATCAAGAACCGACTTGATGCAGAGAAGATCGAGATCCCCTTCAACTACATGACGGTTGTCCTTCAAGACGGTGGCGAAGGATCCTCTCGCTGAGGCTGAGGGCGCAGCACGAGGAGTGCATCGTGTACCGGTGTGATCTCCAGATACTCTGCCATTCCTAAGAGCTCACCATCGGCGTGAAAGGGCGTCTCGGGTTCAGCTTCCACGGTGAGAGAGTCGTAGCTCTCCCAAATCCGGATCCCTGTCGCGTCTCTGTGCTTCCTCCCGAGAACAGATCGAGCGAAGATCTCTGATGAGCGGGTGATCCCGAGAGTACTCGCCGCGAGAGTAGCGATGCCGTCCACGGGGTCATGGGTGAGGTGGAGCGGCACTCTCCCAAAATACGTGTACGGATGGTGAACTTGGGTCAGTGCAAGGACTGCGTCGAAACGGTCGCCATCGCAAGTTATGCGGAGATGTGGTAGCTGGGTACGCCACGTCGATAGGAGCCGCCCAACAGCAGTGTGGGCATAGTGGAGGCCACCGAAACGTACTTTGGCATAGGGGCGGGCTTCTGCAAACGAGACGACATCAGCATCGAATCCGAGTCCGAGAGAGAACGTTGCATACCTCGTCTCTGGCCCATTCTTGGTCTCTGCATCCACACGCACAACCCGGGTGGGCAGGGGAGTCCACTCTGGCGCAGCTCTGGCTGCAGCAAGTGGGTCGAGCGGAATATTGAGGACCCTTGTGAGGACGTTAACCGTACCTACAGGGATGAGAGCGAGAGCGGTCTTGGTCCCGACGAGTGAATTCGCAACGTGGTGCGCTACACCGTCACCCCCCATGGCGAAGACGACGTCGATACCGCGCTCCGCTGCTCTCGCTGCAACTCCAGAGGTTTCAAGCGGATTGATCGGCCACTCCGTCTCCAGGTCGAATGTCTTGGAGAGTGAAGTGACGACCTGTCTAAATAAGCCGCCCGTGAACTGGGAGGCAGAAGGATTCGAGATGAGCACCGCTGAACGCATACCGAGAGGGTAGCGGCAGGTGACAGGGGAGAGAGCTCAGATTCCAGAAGATCGTGTCTCTGTGCCCCAATTCGCCAAGAGCTTCTCGACCTGGTCGCGCAGATCCACAGGCCGGAACGGTTTCGTCATAAATGCATCTGCCCCACCTTCAGCTGCCCGGTCCGCGATCTCAGGCTGTGCGTGCGCAGTGAGAACGAGCACTCTCATGTCATCTGATTTCGGATTCTCTCGCAGATGGCTCAGCACATCCCAACCATCGAGTCCGGGGAGGCCGATGTCGAGTACTACGACATGCGGATCGACTGCTTCTACCTGCTCAAGGCCGGTGACACCGTCGATCGCGCTTGAGATCTCAACGTCAAGGACTCGGAGGCAGACTTCAATCAACCTTCTCACGGAAGGCGAATCTTCAATAACAAGTACGCGTAGTTTCATGGTTCGGTATCGGTATAGGTATCGAGATACTTCAGCGATTCATCCAGGATCGACATCTCACTCCACGTTGCCTCAATGGCGTACCCTTCTGGTAAGTACTGACCACCTATCTGGAGGATTCGTGTTCCCACCATACCGTACCGAGCCGTACTCCGACTTTTCCAAACCCGGACCCGACGCTGGATATCGCGAAGCTCTCCAAGAGGTAGCTTCCTCCCTAGGGGAACGGGCTCTCCTGACGATTGGGAGCGATCTTGTTGATACCGAGGATTCGATTGAGTCCGTGAATCCTGCGAATCCGACCGAGATCGTCGGTTCGTCAGCGTCTGCGAGCCTGAGCCATGTTGAGTCTTCAATTCAGGCCGCGTGGGCCGCGTTCCCCGGTTGGTCAGCACGGCCAGTGGCGGAACGCGCAAGTATTATCCACAAAGTAGGAGACCTCCTCGCTGAGCGGAGATACGAGTTCTCCGCATGGCAGACATTTGAGGCCGGGAAGAACTGGGCTGAGGCTGAGGCCGACGTCGCCGAAGCAATTGACTTCTGCCGCTACTACGCCCACGAAGCACTTCGTATGGCCGAACCGGTTGATGTCCAAACATACCCAGGTGAGACGAACGATTCCTGGCTCCAGCCAATCGGTGCTGGCATTGTTATCCCCCCTTGGAACTTCCCTCTTGCGATCCTTGTTGGCATGACTGTCGGTCCGGTCGCTGCAGGTAACACCGTTGTTCTCAAGCCGGCGTCCAATACACCTCTTATCGGTTGGGGTTTCATCAAGCTTCTCGAAGAAGCTGGGCTCCCTCCGGGCGTGGTGAACTACCTCCCGGGGCCTGGTGGAACGATTGGGGATGCTCTCATTGATCACCCCGCGACGAGGTTTGTGAACTTCACTGGGTCGAAAGAAGTTGGGCTTCGCATCGCGGAACGCTCTGCAAAAGTGCACGATGGTCAGAAGTGGCTCAAGCGCTCCTATCTGGAGATGGGGGGGAAGGATGGGCTCATCGTTGACGACACGGCCGATCTCGATACCGCTGCGCTCGACGTCGTTCGATCAGCTTTCGGCTTTCAAGGGCAGAAATGCTCAGCATGTAGCCGCTTGATCGTTCTTGAGTCCGTGCACGACGCTCTCATGGAGAGAGTCGTGCAGTATGCATCGATGCTCAGCATTGGACCACCGAGAGAGAATCATGCTGTTGGGCCCGTTATCTCGGAAGCACAACATCGCTCCATCCTCTCTGAGATCGAGTTGGGGCGCAGTGAGGGCGAGCTTGTGCTCGGTGGATCTGCTGTTGGTAGTGACGGTGGTTACTACATCGAGCCGACGATCTTTGATCATGTGGCCCCGGATGCAAGGCTCGCCCAGCACGAGATTTTTGGACCCGTCCTCTCAGTCATCACGGTGAAGGACTTTGATGAAGCTCTTGAAGTCGCGAACGGAACTGAGTTCGCACTGACTGGAGGATTGCATTCAAGCGACGAATCGCGCCTTGAGCGCGCTCGACGTGAATTCCATGTCGGAAATCTCTACTTGAACAGGAAGATCACGGGAGCACTCGTCGGCATCCAGCCGTTCGGTGGATTCAACATGTCCGGGAGCAACGCAAAGGCTGGTGGACCGGACTACCTGAGGCTCTTCATGGAGATGAAGTCAGTTAGTCGGAAGATTGGTTGACCTTCGACCGATACTGGCTCACGGTGCCTCACCGGTATAGGTGTGCCAGATTACGGCATTGCCGAGTGTGTCAGACACGATTGCGGTGTCACCTTGGTTTGACCATACGGCGGAATCACTGCACCAGTGGAACGCATTCTCAGGGCCACCGTTGCATCCGGTGACGACGGTGATCTCGTCGCCGGGTGCAAGAACGGTTCCGGATGGGAAGGTCCATCGATGTAGAGAGCTCTCATCTCGCAGAACCCACCCTGCAATAGATACTCGACCGTAGCCCTGGTTCGTGATTGTGACCCACTCCTCATTGAGGTTGTCGTTGTCCGGGCCCGCGGGGTCATATTCGATCTCGGAGATCCGAAGGACGGGACGATCCGCGCTTATAGCCTCCTGGTCTCCACAGACGAGCGTCCCCCACATTCCTCTCCCGGATTGGAAAGCTCTGGCTTCGAAGAGCTTGAACTCCCGTTCAAATTCGTGGCCGTTCTGCAGACCGAGAGCGCTACCGGCTCTCACCATCTCTGCGTTGATGAATACTGGTCCGCCAGGAACGTCAAGGTAGAGGTAGCGCAGAAGGCGGCCTTCGGAGTCGACGTCTTCTGTGCCAGAGACGACCAGGACCTCCTTCCCGAGGAGGGTTGCTGACAACTGAGCTGCTGCTTCTTCTCCCCAGCACTCGGAGATCTCTGGAGCATTTATCCCGAGCAACCTGACATTGTGTTCAATCCCTGCAATACGGAGCTGTACGGTGTCTCCATCGGTTACCGACACGACGGACCCCACCACACGTTCGTCGGGGGGTGGGAGGGTTGGAGGCGTTGTGATCACAGGCCCGCCGATAGGGAGCGTGGTCGTAGTTGTCTCATCGAAGACGGCGGGCATCGGACGAGTGTCACACGCCGATACCAGCACTGCCAGGATGATGATGAGGGGAAAAATCCCCTGGTACGCGACGCGACGGGGCATCAGTGAACGATACAGGGCAATCGGCGAAAGTTGTGGTAGGAGTGAGCTTCGTTCGCTCTATAGTCAGCTGCCTCGCTGAATCATGGAGGAACGGATGATAAAGAATGTATTTGACCTGAGCAACAAAACGGTGCTCGTCACCGGGGGGAATAACGGAATCGGCCTGGGAATGGCTGAAGCTCTTGCTGGGGCAGGGGCTGTCGTCGCTATCTGGGGGAGGAACGCAGATCGGAACGCTGAGGCGCGTCGCACTATCTCAGCACAGGGTGGGAACGCGTACGCTTTCGAGGTTGATGTCTCCTCGGAGGAAGAAGTTGTTGAAGCCTTCAACGCAACGGTCGAGGTGTTCGGGCATGTGGATGTGGTGTTTGCCAACGCAGGCATGGGAGCACTCGCTACCCCGTTCGGGGAGATGACGACCGAGGAGTGGCAGCGGATCTTCTCGGTGAACATGGACGGTGTTTTCTGGACGTTCCGTGAGGCTGTCAATCACATGAAGCCTCGAGGAGAGGGCTCTCTCATTGTCACTTCCTCCATCTCCGCTGAACTCGGTTTCCCACGCGGTGAGCACTATGCCGCCACGAAGGCTGGTGTCCGGGCGCTGATCCAGGGACTCGCTGTTGAGTACGGGAGACACGGCATCCGAGCAAATGCTATTGCTCCGGGTTGGGTTGTCACCGGAATGACCGATCAGTTTATCGACGGAGACCCTTTCGAGAAGAACGTGAAACCGCGCATCCCGATTGGGCGATGGGGCAGACCGGAGGACTTCGGCGGCATTGCTGTGTATCTTGCCTCTGACGCGTCGGCCTGGCATACGGGGGACACAATCACGATCGATGGTGGATACCTCAGGTTCTAGATGCGATTTCTGGGGTTCGGTTCTCCTTTAGCATGGAAGTGAGCAATCAACAGGAGAGGTCTCCATGATCACTTTCGATGAACAAGTAGCAATCGTTACGGGAGCAGGCCAGGGTCTTGGAAGATCCTATGCTCTCGCGTTGGCCGAACGCGGGGCTCGGGTCGTTGTGAACGATCTCGGTGGATCCAGAGATGGCACCGGGGAGTCGTCGCAGGCTGCTCACGACGTAGTGGCTGAGATCGAGGCAGCCGGTGGAGAAGCTGTGGCGAACGGTGCAGACGTTACTGACGAAGACGCCGTGGAGCGAATGGTGACCGAGGCTGTGGAACGCTGGGGACGAGTAGATATTCTTGTCAACAATGCAGGCATCCTCCGTGACAAGTCGTTCGCTAAAATGGAACAGGCAGACTTCGACCTCGTCGTCAAAGTCCACATGACGGGAACCGTGATCTGCACGAAAGCTGTCTGGTCTCATATGCGTGAGCAGAATTATGGCCGAATTGTGGTGACGACTTCGTCTTCTGGCTTGTACGGCAGTTTTGGACAAGCGAACTATGGAGCAGCGAAACTTGCTGTTGTAGGTCTGATGAACACGCTTCGAGTCGAGGGAGCAAAGAACGACATCCGTATCAATGCGCTCGCGCCTGTTGCCCACACCCGTATGACCGATGACCTCCTTCCAGAGGAAGCAAAGGCTCTTTTGAAGCCGGAGGAGGTCACCCCCGGTGTGTTGTTCCTTGTATCGAAGGATGCTCCCAACGGGATTATCCTGGCAGCCGGTGCCGGTGGGTTCGCGACTGCGCGTATCTACGAGACCATCGGCGTGTGGTTCCCACCCGAAGAGCGCACACCAGAAAATATTGCTGCTCGCTTCGATGAGATTCATGATCCCGAAGGAGAACAAGAGATAGCTCTTGGTTCCGAACAGTCCATGAAGTTCCTACAAATGGCGATGACCGGCTTGCAGAACAAGAATTGAGGGCGAGAATGAAGGAAGCAGTAATTGTTTCGGCAGCACGCACACCAATTGGAAAAGCGTATAGGGGGGCGTTCAACAACCTTGAGGCTCCAAGCTTGGCAGGTGTGCCGATCGCGGCGGCCGTCGAGCGTGCTGGTGTCGATTTGGAGGAGATCGACGATGTGATCCTGGGATGCGCGATTCCGCAAGGCACTCAGTCCTTGAACATTGGCCGGTTGGCAGCCCTCACCGCAGGTCTCCCTCCATCTGTGAGCGGGATGACGATCGATCGCCAGTGCTCCTCAGGGATGATGGCGATTGCGACTGCAGCGAAACAGGTCATCGTCGACGGAATGCGCGTCGTCGTAGCAGGTGGTGTCGAGTCTGTCTCTCTTGCTCAAAATGAGCACATGAATATGTTCCGCATGGTCGACCCTTCGCTCGTCGAGAAGCACCCCACGGCTTACATGCCGATGCTTGGTACAGCGGAGGTTGTTGCCGAACGATTCGGCATCTCACGCGAGGAACAGGACGCGTACGGGTACCAGTCTCAGATGCGAACAGCAGCGGCCCAGGAGGCAGGCGCATTCGACGACGAGATCGTTCCTGTGACAGCGACCAAGGCGACCGTGAACCGAGAGACCGGTGAGACCGGTTTTGAGGAGGTGACGCTCACCAAGGACGAAGGGAACCGTCCATCGACGACGCTTGAGGGGCTCGCAAGCTTGCGCACTGTCAACGAGGGCGGTGCTATCACGGCTGGGAACGCGAGCCAACTCTCTGATGGTGCAGCGGCTACCGTCGTGATGGATGCCGATCTTGCCCGGGAGCGTGGCCTTGAGCCTCTCGGCTACTACCGGGGTATGGCCGTTGCCGGTGTCGATCCCGACATCATGGGGATCGGGCCTGTCTTTGCTGTCCCGAAGCTTCTTGCTCAGGCGGGGCTCACGATCGATGACATTGACCTGTGGGAGTTGAACGAAGCATTCGCGGTACAGGTGTTGTATTGCAGGGACGAGCTTGGGATTCCAGACGAGAAGTTGAATGTCAGTGGGGGAGCGATCTCTATCGGCCATCCTTACGGCATGACGGGTGCTCGCATGGTGATGCACTCACTCATCGAGGGGAAGCGCCGTGGAGCGAAGTACGTTGTATCGACGATGTGCATCGGTGGTGGCATGGGTGCAGCCGGTCTCTTCGAGGTCGTGTGAAACGGTACTCTGGGTCTGATTGCACCTGGCGGTGCAGTGTGACCCGCGGGTTCGGTGTGAAGTGGTAGATGAGTGTCTGAGAAGGAGCAAAATATGCGCATAGTACCTGTTGATGAACTGAGCAATCATGTAGGAACCGAGACAGGGCGGTCCGAATGGTTCACTATTGATCAGGACCGGATTGATCGCTTTGCAGAATCCACGAACGACCACCAGTGGATTCACGTCGACCCAGAAGCGGCAGCTCAGGGACCGTTCGGTACCACGATTGCCCACGGGTTCTTGACGCTCTCACTCTTGAGCTATCTCTCGTCTGAAGCAATGGTGCTCCCCGACGGTGCGGTCATGTACTTGAATTACGGCACCGACAAAGTACGTTTTCTCACCCCGGTCACGGTTGGGTCCTCTATTCGAGCGATCTCCGTGCTCAAAGCTGTTCGGGAGAAATCGCCGGGTCAGATTCTGCTCACCACGACGGTGACTGTTGAGATCGAAGGGAGTGAGAAGCCAGCCCTCGTCGCGGACCTCCTGACGCTCGCGTTCATGGGTTGAAGTCGGTAGTGGGGGAGGAGAACCCTCGAAACGTGGTACGTAGGGGTCGCGCTGACAGGCGAAATCCACCAGGTGTTGGGTTGCTCCGACGATGATGGCGGAGAACACGCAACCGTCAACAACCCAGTGGAGGTGTCATATGTATCCCCAAACCGGTGGTCCTGGTCGTGACGG
>CAYYGI010000011.1:4531-13832 GCA_964471085.1 uncultured Acidimicrobiaceae bacterium | reverse complement strand
ACTTTTTCGACGCTCGATTCCACTGCTCCCCAATGGCAAGCACGATATCAAAGCCATCCGCGCTGTGTTCTGTGGCTTCTCCTGAAGAGATATTTCACAGACGAGGCGGGGGCAGTGCCTTCATGCTCCCTCAAGGGAGGGGTGGGGCTTAGCGACTCCGAAGGCTGCTACTCCTGGGCTGCGGGGCCGATGACGACAGTGACGGGGAGGTGATTGGTACTGATGTCGGGACCCGTCTTGAGGTCGATCGGAGTGATCTCGTTGGTCATGAGCACAATGTCGATCGGGAGCCCGACCCAGCCACTGAGAACCGGAACCCCTACAACTGGTGAGGTTGCAAGATACCCGAGACCTTCCGTTGCATCCCGAAGGTTGAGTGTTCTTCGCATCGCCTCCATGGTGTAAACCCAACGCGTTGCACCGAGGTTACCGATCACCGCAACCGGGTGTGAAGCGGTCTCTACTGCCTGGGACACGATTGCAAGGCGAGCAGCTAACTTCTCTGCGTTCTCAGAATTTGACCCGGCTTCACCCCAGGCGGTGACAATCTCGACGGTCTCGTCATTCGATCCAATAGTGATACGGTACGCCCGCTCACCAAGTGTCTCTGACGTGAACGTCTCAACTGGCCATTCAGCTACTCCAAGGATGACGATCCCTGCTTCGTTGGGGTCCTCCGGCGCGGAGATGATCATGTATGGTGAGCCGCGCGCAGTCAGGAAGTCGACTTGCTCTTCAGTTGCACCCGCAACGAGAACGAGATCGGCTTCAGAGTCGAAGATCCAACGCTGCAGGAATCGTATGTCATCAATCCCGTCACGAACGTCGGCGTGCACTACCGTGACCCCGCTACTACTTGTTGCTGCGGGCTGCCCCTCCATCCAGAGCGGGGCAATGAGCCACACGTTCGTGAGTGCTGCGGCGAGGAAGACGATCGACGTGATGCCCTTCGACGAGAGTGCGTAGACGATCGCCGCGACTACTAGCGCCCAGAGGAGGTGCCACCGGTAATTCGCGGCGAAGTCAAAGAGCCACCACTCCTCACGAAAGAATGCGCCAACTGTGAGAACGGCTGCCCCTACTCCGGATACGAGAACCAATATGGCCAAGACAGCTCGCAGACCCGAAACGATTCCTTTGTCGTGGTGGCTAGTCATGATCCGAAAGCGTACATGAAACCGTCGCGTGAACCAATGAATATCACTCCGCCCCACACGGCGGGCGTAGATTCAATGCATGCTCCGGTGCCGATCGGTTTCGTCCACATCTCTCGGGGAGCAAGGGGATCAGAGATGTCGTACGCGCGCAGACTTGACTGGGCTAGAAAACAATCGACCGCGACTACTAGGACGTCGTCAATGATTGCAGGGGATGACCATGCGTTCACTCCAACGCTGTCCTGCCACACGATTTCTCCCGTGTCAGTGTCTACGGCGAGGAGATCTCCACTATCCGTTGGTAGGAAGAGGATACCCTCCGGGTGGAGAGCCGGCGTAGCCCATGCTCCAGTGTCCTGGCCCCTGGCGGCAGGGATGTCAAGCTGCCACACGATGGGCGCAACGCTCGTGAGAGGGTCTCCGACTTCGATCGACGTATCGAGCTTGACGAGCTGGCCAACCTCCCGAACTCTTCGCGCCGCGGTGTTATTGGTCTTCTCGTGATCGGCGTGAGCAACGACGTAGAGGTAACCCTCCTTATCGATCGTGATCGTTGCATCGATGTCGTCCCCAAGCCAGAAATCAAAATATACTTCGGCATTCCCGTTCTCTACATCTGAGACGTCCACGCCGACGATCCTCCCCCCGCTGGTAGCAAAATATGCCTTCTGGCCGAAGACCGCCGTCGAATTCTCCACTGAGTGCTGGCGACCAAGCAGATCGAAGAGCTCCGGACTCCATGCAGGCATCTGAAAGACGATCTGCGGGGCTACGGTGACTCTGCCCTCATCGTCGAATCCCCGGTTGAGTTTGATAGCGAACCACCAAGAGTTTTCGCCGCCAACGTAGAGCATATCGTCGACAATCACAGGGTTGGAGTCCCAATCATCGTTCCACATGCCGTCCACCGAGTTTGCGTGGAGCGACCACACTTCGCGAACTTCGTCGCCATCGAGAGCAAGGATTCTGAAACGCGGGTCGCGTGAACCGGCGTAGAGCAAGGGGTACCCGTCCGGGTCGAGGGTGAGGGTTCCCTTGATGATGTCACCCATATGGAATGGAGGGCGTAGCTGCTCGGCAGTATTCGCGTCGAGGAAATGGATGTTCTTGTCGTAGGCACCAAAGATCAGCTCGGTTCTGCCGTCTTCGCGTTCGTAGACAAGGGGCTGGCCAGTCCAACCTGTGCCGGACCACGTTCTGGGCTCGCGTCCAACGGGAGACTGCCCCGTCATTGCAGTCTCGGGATACCGCCACAAGAGTCTTGGTGCAGTGGTGGGTACCGGGCCCGTGCCATAGAACGTTCGTGTCGGATTGCCCCTGAACATGGTGAGGCCGCTAACCGAGCCCCACGGCTCAAAGACTGTCTCGCGAGTCACGACACCTGCGGGGCGCGGCAGAGTAGTTGTGCTCGTGGGTGGCGTCTCGGAGGGTGGTGGCGGCGTGGCAGTTGGTCTCTCGCCGTTTGCCCCGGAGACCGGCGGTAGGGGTGCCATTGTTGTCGCTGGGTCATCTGAGCCAACAGAGACGACGTTCTCTCCACCCGCAACGCATGCGCCAGCGACGAGCGCGACAACAAAGAAGAAGGGGGCCAGCTTGCGCATGGCAGCGAGTGTAGGAATGGGTGATGGATAGTCGGTGTACGACAGGGTTGGGTTCTAGGCTCGCGCTATGCGGTCAGTTATCGAATTTAGCCAAGAGTGGTACGGCGATGCGGCCGGGGCGTTGCGCAGAGCTGACCCGCTCCTCATGGGCGCGGCTTTCGCGTTCAACGCGCTCTTTGCACTTGTGCCTCTCGCCGTTGCGTTCGTGGCGCTACTCACCCTCTTTGAAGTGACGAAGAGGATCCTCGAAGACTTAAAGGTTCTCCTCGACGAGGCACTCCCCCCAGACGTTGGGTACTTCTTTACCTCGATCATCACGGACTCGATTGTGGCGCTCGAAGAGAATCTACTCATCATCATCTTTATCACGGTGCCGATAGCGTTGTGGTCGGGATCCCGAGCAATCTATACAGTGCAGAAGGCGTTGCGTCTCGTCGAGGACTCCGAGAATGAGCGCGGGTACTTCCGTATGCGATTCACGGGAATACTCGTGACATTCGGTGCTGGTGTCGCTGTTGTGATTGCATACATTGTTGCCGTTGCTGGTCGAATCGTATTCGAGGCGGTAGCCGAGGAGTTCGGGGCATACGGCCAGGCGATTGCTCAGACGGTCTTGGGGTCTGTCGCTGCGTTGTGGGTGTTCGTGCTTCTCTATGTCGTCTATCGATGGGGCGCTCCGAGCCCAGTGCGCAGCACCGCGGTGACCTCCGCGATTGTCACCGCAACTCTCTTTTTCGGCACAAGGTTCGTCTTCGGTCTGATCCCCACCGGGGAGGCAGCTTCGATTGCTGTTTTCGGTGTTGTTGGTGTCATCCTTCTCTGGCTATATGGAGTTGGGATCGTGATTGTTGCAGTACCGATCGCAATTGGATCACTGATGAGCGTTCTCGAGAAGGGTGAGAACCGGTAGCCTCACTTGTGTGGCGGAAGATCGAGCAACGCTGAGAGACCTCAAGGTTGGCATAGCGCTGCTGTTGCGCGTGATTCTGCGCTACCGCGGGGTTGTAGCGATATCCATCCTCGGCGCCTTGATTTGGACAGCGACGGTTGTGTCGATTCCATACCTTGTCGGCAGAATCATCGATGTCGCCATGGCAGGCTCGGGCATGGCCTACGTCTGGCCGCTCCTTGGATGGCTCGTGCTTGCCGGGGTGCTCCAGGCAGTGGGTATCTCTCTGCGGAGATACTTCGGGTTCAAGCTCTCGTATCGCGCAGAGGCAGACATCCGCAACGAAATATTCACCCACATCCAGAGGTTGGCGTTCTCGTTCCACGACGTCACATCAACCGGGGCGCTCATGGCACGGGCATCCTCGGATCTGAGCCAACTGCGCCTGATTCTCGCCATGACACCGATTACCGCGGCGAACCTCGTCATGTTCTTCGTCGTGACGGCGGTCCTCATCGTCATCGATCCGGTTCTTGGGCTCACTGCTTCCCTCATGGTGCCCGCCATGCTCTTCACTTCGGGACGGTTTGCAAGCAAGGTCGTCGGGTTTTCTTTCGATCTCCAGCACCGCCTCTCGGAACTCTCGCACGTTGTTGAAGAGACCGTCTCGGGTATCGAGGTAGTGAAGAGTTATGGGCAGGAAGGTCACCAACAGAAGCGGCTCGAAGGCAGGGCTGAGACGATATACGACGCAGCAATCGGGATGGCGAAACAACGCGCTATCCACCGTCCTCTCTTCGAGATCATCCCCGCCCTCGGCACGGTAGCGGTCCTGTCGGTGGGAGGCATCCGGGTACTTGATGGCGCTATCACTTTCGGCCAGTTCGTCTCGTTCACGCAGTATCTCGCAGTGATGGTGCTCCCCCTCCTCATCACCGGATGGTTCTTTGCAAATCTTCCACGCTCCGCTGCTGCTGCTTCGCGCATTGATGAACTCCTCTCAACCGCGCCTGACATTGCAGAGCCGAGCCGCCCCAAGCGCCTCAGGGACGGGCCGGGGGAGGTACGCTTCAACAATGTGTCGTTCGCCTATCCGGACGGAAGAGAGGTTCTGGCAGGTGTGAGCCTTGTGATTCCCGGCGGTACCTCAGTCGGGCTTGTCGGTGTCACCGGTGCCGGAAAGTCGACGATTGCTCACCTGATCCCGAGGTTCTACGACGTTGATTCAGGCTCGATCACGATCGACGGCATTGATGTCCGGGACCTCTCACTCGATGAACTCCGCCATGAGGTCTCCGTCGTATTCCAGGAGTCATATCTGTTCTCAGCTTCGATTGAGGAGAACATTCGAGTCGGGGATCCAACAGCAACGGACGAAACAGTTCGATCCGCTGCGCGCTTGGCGAGAGCGCATGAGTTCATCTGTGACTTCGTGGAAGGCTATGGAACAGTTGTCGGCGAAAGGGGAGCAACGCTCTCTGGCGGACAGCGCCAGCGGGTAAGTCTTGCCCGGGGAGTTGTGCGAGATCCTCGGGTACTGATTCTCGACGACGCTACATCTTCGGTTGATGCCATCGTCGAGGCTGAGATCCAAGCCGCCTTAAAACAAGTGATGTCTGGCCGAACAACGGTGATCATTGCTCACCGAACTTCGACGCTCTCACTGGTGGACAACGTTGCGTTCATCGAGAACGGCGCACTCGTCGCGTTCGGGCCCCACGATCAACTTCTCGCCACAGTCCCGAGATACGCGGAAGTGCTTGCCACTGAGGTGCGCCCTTGAAATACATGTCCTCTGCTGGGGAGTACGACGTCGAGGAGCCCGGGAAGCTTCTTGTACGCGCTGCTCGCATCGCGCCCGATCTGCGCAGAAAGTTCGCTACAGCAGTCCTTGTCACACTTGTGGCAACACTGCTCCGCCTCCTCGGCCCGCTCGTGATCCGAGAGGGAATTGATGATGGGATCGTGGCTGGCAATCGGCAGGTAGTACTCACGGCTGCGGCTGTCTTGGTGGGACTCCTCGCCCTTCAGTACATTGCGGACGCGTTCTCGCAATGGATGGTCTCAGTGGTAGGAGAGCGGTACCTCGTCCGCCTCAGATCGGTCGTGTTCGCCAAGTTGATGCGGCTCGATACCGGGTTCTTCTCACGTTCCAAGAGCGGTGTCCTTGTGTCACGGATGACTGCGGACATCGAATCACTCCAGGAGTTTGCTTCTGACGGTGCTGTGATGGCGATGAGCAACACGCTCACTGTTCTCGGCGTAGCAGTTGCGCTCGGTTTCGTCGATTGGCAGATGGCGATCGCTGTCTTTGGGGTTGTTGCCGTGTTGATTGCAATCTCTGGGATCTTTCAGCGACAGGCGAGGCGTGCGTACGACGATGTGCGTGAGTACATTGGACAGGTTCTCTCCATGCTCCAGGAAGGCATCACCGGTGTTCGGGTTGTACAGGCGTTCACCCAGGAAGCAACCCAAGCAACCACCTTCGGGAGGGTGAACGAGCGGCACTTCGATGCGAATATGGCTGCTTCGCGTGCAATCTCTTGGTACTTCCCCGTCGTGGCATTCCTTAGAATTATTGCACTCGGGACTGCTCTTGCGATCGGCGTGCCCCGCGTCATGGATGGCACGATGACGCCCGGTACTCTCGTGGCATTTCTGCTGTACCTCGAGTGGTTCTTCCAGCCGATCATCAACCTCTCGAATGTCTACAACCTCCTCCAGTCCGCGCTCGCTGCACTCGCGAAGCTCTTTGGTCTGATGGATGAGCCGGTCGTCATCAAGGACAAGCCTGATGCGCGCGACCTCGTCGAACCGGTTAAAGGCGCAGTCGCGCTCGAGGACGTGTCCTTTGAGTATGAACGTGGCGTCAACGTACTCGATCAGGTCTCTCTCGTGGTGAGCGCTGGAGAACGAGTTGCGATCGTCGGTGAGACGGGTTCGGGGAAGTCAACCATAGCGAAGCTGATTATGCGGTTCTACGACCCGGGCGTTGGCCGGGTCACGATTGACGGCAACGATCTGGTTGACATCACTGAACGATCTCGAGTTAATGCCTTGGCGCTCATTCCCCAAGATGGATTCCTCTTCGCTGGCACTCTTCGTGACAATATTGCTTACTCGGATCTGTCAGCGTCGGATGAGGACGTGTGGAATGTGCTCCGAGCAATGGGTATTGATGATTGGGTGCGCTCACTCCCTGATGGTCTCGAGACAGAGGTGCGCGAGCGTGGGGGCCGGTTCTCTGCAGGGGAGCGACAGCTCGTTGCTCTGGCGAGAGCGTTCTTGTTCGATCCAGCAATCATCGTGCTTGACGAAGCAACATCGAACCTTGACCCGGAGACGGAATCACATGTAGAGGGTGCGCTGCGCGTGCTCCTCGCGGGGAGAACGTCGGTTGTGATCGCGCACCGCCTTCGGTCAGCGGAGCTCTCGGATCGAGTCGTGATGCTCGCCGAGGGGCGAGTCATTGCTGAGGGAACCCACACCGAACTTGTTGAGTCCTCACCGCGCTACCGCGAACTCGTAGACGTGTGGCAGCGTGGAACGAAGTGAAAGGAAGTCGTACGTATCGCGTAGTACGTAGTACGACTTCTCCTCCGGCTCATACCGAAAGAGCCCGGTTGCCCCTACAGAAGTAGGGTAATTAGGGGGGCAAGAGAGATAAGATATGGCAAGCCATATCTATGTCTAGGAGATTGAGAATTCATGTTTACGAATTTCAGTGCGAGGCCGGTTCGCGTGGTTCTTTTGTTGGTTGCCTTTGTTGTGGCTCTCTCTGCTTGTGCCACTGAGGTCACTCCGACAGCCGAAGAAGAGCAGCCCGCAGAAGTCACCCCTGTGGTCGAAGAAGAAGTAGTCGAAGAAGAAGCACCAGAACACCCAATCGGTGAGCTGCCGGCTGTCGGGATCGTCAGCGTTGTGGATCGGGTTGGCCCGACTACAGCCGAACATCTGCGGATAGGCATCTGGAATACCGCTGGCAACGTCACCCCCTACACTGTGGGAAATAGCTGGAATGACTGGTTGCTGTTCCTGGTGTTCGACAAGCTGATCGAGCCGTCACCTTATGTTGGACAGGCCGCAAACTGGCTCGCTACCAGTATCGAGCAGGTCAGTGAGGATGCCACCGTATGGGAGATCACTCTGCGCGACGGTGTGAAATGGCACGATGGCACCGAGTTCACAGCCGAAGATGTTGCATTCACTTTCAACTATTACCGTGAGGGTCCAAAGAACCGCTGGACACATCACGTCTCGGTTGTGCCGCGCATTGAAGGTGTAGAGGTACTGGACCGCTTGACAGTGCGCCTGACGTCGGTCAATCCGATGCCGAACTTCGATAAGGTGACCGCCGCAGACCTTGCGATCATCCAGAAAGCACAGTGGGAGAACGTCGAGAAGCCACGTGAATTCACTGACCTTCCTATCGGTACCGGTCCTTTCATCTTGGTCGACTATGTCGCCAATGAATTTTATCACCTCAAAGCTAACGAACACTACTGGAAGGGCAGACCACTGGTGGATGAGCTGACATTGGTGATGATCAAGGACCCACATGCTATGTTCACTGCGCTGGCCACCGGCGAAATTGATGGTGCTGCTCGCTCACTGCCACCTGAACTGGTGATCGAGTGGGCCGATCATCCCGATATCGAGATCGCAAAAGCCCCGACGTTTTGGGGTGTCTGGCTTGATATGAACCTGGGGCGCGAACCGTTTGACAACCGTTATCTGCGTCAAGCGATCTCGCTTGCGATCAACCCGGATCCAATGTTGGAACGCGTCATGATGGGAATGGGCCAATCTGGTGGATACGGCTGGCCGCATGTGGACAGTTTCTGGACCCGTCCCGACCTTGGGATTGGATTTGACTTGGTGCGCGCCAACGAGATTCTGGAAGAGCAGGGCTTTGTTGACATCGATGGCGATGGATACCGTGAGAAGCTCGATGGCAGCATCTTTGACTTGGAGATCGTCGTAGCAACTAACCGTCCGCTTCAGATCCGCGCCACAGAGATGCTCTCTGGTCAATTGAGTGAAGTGGGTATCAGAACCCATATGCGCACTCTTGAGCCTGCTACGTTCCGGGGGCTCTGGGGCTCACGCGAATTTGATATGCGGGTTATGGATATCACCCCGCACGGTATTGCTGATCAGGATATGTTGATGATCCTTTACTACGTCGACGAGAGAGTCGCGCTTGCTCCAGAAGCCGAACAGGATGACATTGCTCTGCGCTGGCACGAAGCTGCTACCCGAGAGGAACGTCTCGATGTCAGTTTCGAGCTCCAGATATATCAGGACACCTATCCCAATCGTGTAAAGCTTTGGTATCCCCATGGTATCTTCGCTTATCGCTGGCAGGCCTTTGATAATTTTGTGTCATCGGCTGGTTATGGTATTTTCCACAAGTACTCGTTCCTTCCTGATTCTGCCCGTGTTGGCACTTCGGAACCTCTGGACCAGATGGTGCCTCTAGACCAGTTGGTTCGTGTGGCGGGTCGGTAACACAACACACCATCCGGACCCGGGCGGATCGATCTATACCCGGGTCCGGTCGAGGGGGAGGGGGGCCGTGTCGTTGTCGCGCTCAGTTGGTTGTGTCCACCCCGAGGTTTTCGCAAACGCGGCCCGTGATGTGAGGGAGTCTG
>CAYYGI010000011.1:0-4431 GCA_964471085.1 uncultured Acidimicrobiaceae bacterium | reverse complement strand
GGTTGTGTCCACCCCGAGGTTTTCGCAAACGCGGCCCGTGATGTGAGGGAGTCTGAAGCTAGATCATGCTCTACTATCTTCGGCTGACTCTGCAATATGCTCTGACGTTGTTGGCAGCGCTCACGATAAACTTTTTTCTGCCGCGCCTGGCCCCGGGGGAACCGATTGAGGCTATCCTTGGCGGGGATGTAATTGCTGTGATGAGTCCTGAGGAGATCCAGCGTGTGCTGGCGGAGTTCGGTCTGGATCTCCCGATCTGGCAGCAGTACTGGAATTACCTGATCGGTATATTCACAGGCGATTTTGGCACTTCGGTTGCATTGGGGATGCCGGCTTGGGATGCGCTCATTCACCGCCTCCCGTGGACGTTGTTGTTGATGGGCACTGCTCTGGTGCTCTCTACATTTTTCGGGGTGATGTTGGGGATTATCTCTGCTTGGAAGCGCGGTAACACAACCGACGCCGCGATTGTTGGAGGCTTCCTATTCCTTGGGGCACTGCCGCCGTTCTGGTTAGCGATGATGCTGATCGTTCTCTTCTCCACCACTCTTGGATGGCTGCCTGCGCTTGGAGCCTTTGAGATGGGCGTGGCTTCGGGCACTTGGGAGTGGTGGAGCGGCGTGGCACAACGGCTGGTCATGCCCGCACTGGCACTGACGATTGTGCACGGTGCCTCGGTGTTGTTGATTTCGCGATCAGCTATGTTGATGGCGTTGGATCAAGACTACATCATGATGGCCCACGCCAAGGGATTGACGGAACGTCGAGTCTTCCTCAAGCACGCCTTTCGCAACGCCGTGCTGCCGTTGTACACCAATGTCATGCTGGGAGTCGGCGGGTTGATCGGTGGGGCTCTGGTGATCGAGACAGTATTCAACTACCCCGGTCTGGGCAGTCTGATAATTGTAGGAGTAAGCGCACGGGATTACAACTTGCTGCAAGGCATTTTCGTCTTCGTGACAGTCAGCGTGATCGCGGCAAATTTTCTGACCGATCTGCTATATCCGCTCGTTGATCCACGAATCCGGAAGGGAGCTATGTAGTGGCGGACAGATACATCAACACGCGCCGTTTTATTGCTCCGATCGCAACTACCACCGGCAAGGTTCAGTGGCTGGGTTTCGCCATCCTGGTCACAATTGTGCTGCTGGCGGTGCTGGCGCCAGTCATCTCTGCCTATGGGCCATCCGAGGAGGTATGTGCTCCGTTTGAGAGGCCAAGTTTTGAGCACATCCTTGGTTGTGATGATGCCGGACATGATCTGTTCTCACAGTTGCTCCATGGAGGGCGGCTATCACTCTCTGTTGGGCTATCGGTTGCGGTTCTGGCTACGTTCACGGCAGTGACACTGGCGATCGTCGCCGGGTTTTACGGAGGTTGGACAGACCGGATCATCATGCGTGTGGTCGATGTGGCGTTGTCACTTCCGTTCCTGCCACTCGTTATTGTTCTAGGTGTTGTGTTGGGGGCGTCACCGGCTACACAGGTTGTGGTGATAGCGTCGGTGATGTGGGCTCATCCGGTGCGCGAGTTGAGGTCACAGATCCTGGCGATCCGTACCTTGGGATTCGTCGAAGCATCACTTGCAATGGGGGCGTCCGGCCGCTTCGTTGGCATACGACACATTCTCCCGGAGGTGGCACCGTTGATTGTGCCACAATTCGTTCGTATTGCACACAACGCAATTCTGGTAGAAACGTCGCTTAGTTTCTTAGGGCTGGGGGATCCGCTACAAACCAGTTGGGGTACGATCCTGCATCACGCTAACGCGCGAACTGCGTTTTTGACCGGAGCCTGGGTGTATTGGATTGTGCCTGCCGGTCTGGCGGTGTCGATCACAGTCATGTCGCTGGCATTCATCGGCTTTGGCTACGATGCCTCTCTGTCACCGCGTATCCGTCGACTCAAAAGAGCGAAGCGAGCACAGGTTGCCACACCCGATCAGGATGCTGTCTTGTCCATCCGTAACCTGGATGTGAGTTTCCACTCGGAGATAGGTGAAACGAGAGCTGTGCGGGGGGCCGATCTGGATGTGCACCGAGGTGAACTGTTAGGACTGGTTGGCGAATCTGGCTCGGGGAAGACGACTCTAGCCTTGGCGGTGCTGCGGTTGCTGCGTCCTTCGGCGACGGTGAATGAGGGAGGAATTTGGCTGGAAGGCGATGAACTGCTTGGTCAAGATGACAGGGCGATTCGTAATTTGCGGGGCCGTAAGATCGCTCTGGTACCCCAGAGCGCTATGAATGCACTGAACCCGGTCCTGAGTATTGGCACGCAACTGGGCGAGTCGTTAGAGAGGGGGGGGAAGCTCTCGAAGGCGACACGCAAACAGAGTGTGGCAGTCTGGTTGGAGAGAGTGGGGCTAGATGCACGCCACGCGCAGAGCTACGCTCACGAATTGTCGGGGGGGATGCGCCAACGCGCCGTCATCGCTATTGCACTGTGCAACTCCCCCGATATGGTGATTGCAGATGAGCCAACTACGGGGCTTGATGTCTTGGTGCAAGAAGAGATCATGGCGCTGCTACTGGAACTGCGCCAGGGCATGAACCTCTCAATTCTGTTCGTCACCCACAACCTGCCGCTGATTGCGCGCCATGCGGACCGGCTGGCCGTCATGTACAACGGAGAAATCGTGGATCGTGGCACACCCTCCCAACTGCGCGCTACGCCCGGCCATGCCCATACCAGAGCGCTCTTCGACAGCCTGCCAGAGATTGACAGCCCGAAGCGCTGGCCAGTCGGGGAGATTGGTTCACAAGAGACCCCGGTTCTGGCCCTCCAGGGGGTTTCAAAGGCCTTCAGCAGCGGCGGTGGATTAAGGATAGGAAGCAGGCATGTGCACCAAGCTCTACAAGATGTCACCCTAGAGCTGCATCCTGGTGAGAAGTTGGGGTTAGTTGGGGGGAGTGGGGCTGGAAAGTCCACTATTGCGCGGCTGATCATGGGTGCAATCCAGCCAGATGAGGGGAGAGTGCAGTTCAACGGCCATACGATCGGCAACCGCGAAGAGCAGAAAGCTCTCGCACGCGCCGTGCACATGGTGTTTCAGGATCCCTACGGTTCAATGCGCAACTCGATGTCAGTCCTTGACGTGGTCTCTGAGCCCCTGCGCATTCAAGACGGTCGGCGCGCTGAGAACGTTGAAGCCAGGGTGCGCTCAGCTCTTGATGCAGTGCAGTTGCCCAGTGATGGTGCCTTTCTTTCGCGACTGCCTGTAGCGATGTCCGGTGGTCAGCGGCAGCGCGTAGCCTTCGCGCGCGCAATCATTACTAACCCTGGGGCGATTGTTGCTGACGAGCCGACCTCGATGCTGGACCAGTCGGTGAGGATGGAGATCATGGAATTGATGGAGGATCTCCGCCTGGGCTTTGGCACCGCATTTTTGTTCATCACCCATGACATCGTGCTTGCGCGCCACTTCTGTGATCGGATCATGGTGTTGAAGGAGGGAGAGGTTGTTGAGGAAGGCCCAGCCGAGACCGTGATCCACGAGCCGAAACATAGCTATACCCGCGCCCTGATCCGTGCAACATAAGACGAAGAGAGAAAAATGAGACGAAAGAGAAAAGAAATGCGCATACGGTTTGTTCTAGTATTGGTTCTAGTTGTGATGCTGGGGGGGATGTCTCCTCTTAAAGCGCATGACACGGTCGATTTGTTGGTACGCGAGATCCGCATCGTTGAGTCCCAAGACGGTGGGACACAACTGCTTCTGCGCTCCCCTTTGACGCTCGCCTATGCAAGTGAACTTGCTGCTCGCGAAACAACGGGGGTACTTGAGGCACCCTTCCTGATAACCGAATGGGTAGATGGAACACCGTTTTATCGTGTTGATAGCAGTGCTGTTCGAGAGGATCGCCAGGCCTTCGGTGAATTTCTGTTACGCGATTACCGATTCTCCTCCTTTGGGAGGCCGGTTCTGCCTCAACAGATAGAATTCTGCGTAATTGACACCCACGCTCCCGGCAAACTCAGTACCGGCCTGGATGGCACATTGTCGCTGCTGGAACATTGTAGCGAACTCACAGAATCCCCCTATGTCATCGATGCGTTGGTGGTTGCTTCGGTCTATCTGCCCTGGGTTAGGCAGACAGACTCCTTGCAGATCACAATCCAGTCAGCAAAATTCTTGTTACCCCAAGGCATGCATTTTAGGACTAAGATCGTCGACCACCGCACCAGCGGCACCCCTCAGCTAAGATTATTCGATAGGTTGTGGCCACCGCCGGTGACGTTCTCAGGAGGTGGGCCCGAAGAGTGCCACCCGCTCATGGTACCTGGTACCAGAACAGGGTTCTGCGTGATGTAGCATCAAGAGAGCAGACGGGCCACTTCCTCACGTAGATCCGAGCTGGCCATGCTAGCAACAGGATTCACAGCAATTCCTTCGTGACCCAGGGCAGGAACCCATCGAGAAAACGTTCCGTA
>CAYYGI010000010.1:6121-13859 GCA_964471085.1 uncultured Acidimicrobiaceae bacterium | reverse complement strand
AACATCTGTGACGCTCACCTTCGGGGAGGAAGCTGGCAACATCCAGGTTCGTGACATCTCCACCGATGCAGTCGGCTTAGCGAGCTTCACTCTTGAGACTGGGAGCGAGCAGTTCGACGTCTCTCTCTCTCTTGCAGGAAGACACCAACCGTTCAATGCAGCCTGTGCTGTCGGTGCTGCTATAGCACTCGGAATCGATGTTGCCTCCTTCGTGAAGAGGATCGAGTCAGCAACAGGTTCAGCTTGGCGGATGGATGTCCATAGCGGACGATTCACCGTCGTGAACGATGCGTACAACGCAAGTCCTCAGGCAGTGGCAAGTGCTTTCGAGACGGTGTCTGCTATGGATGGCAGACCAATAGCCGTGCTTGGTGCAATGGCAGAGCTCGGCCCTGTCTGTGGCGCTGAGCACGCCAGGATGGGCCGCCTCGCGAGCGACTTCGGGTTCGAGGAGTTGCTGATCGTTGGTGTTGACCATGGTTATGCCGACGGATTTTCCGGAAGCGTGCACAGAGCCGCGGATATAGAGAAGGCCCTCGATACGCTCTCCACAATCATTGAACCGGGAGATGTCGTGTTGGTGAAAGCAGCGCGCTCAGCGCGATTGGAACGCCTTGCACGTGCACTCATTGAGGAGGCAGCACTGTGATCTCCCTCCTCCTCGCGTCAGCTATTGCCTTCGTGCTTGTGATCTTTGCTACACCCGTAGCTATCAGGGTCCTGAGTGAGCGCAACATTGGGCAGTTCATCCAGTCCGAGGTCGAGGGCCACATGCATAAGCAGGGGATCCCGACCATGGGTGGGCTCGTCATCGTGACGGGTGCTGTGGTTGGCTACGGACTTGCTCACATTCAGATCTTCACGCTCGGGGAGGGTTTCGCCTTCGCTACGCGCGAGATGAGCGAGAAGGCGCTCCTTGCTCTCTTCGCTCTTGTCGGGATGGCGATTATCGGCTTCGCGGATGACTACACGAGTTACGCTCGGAAACGGAATGAGGGGCTGTCGAAGAGATGGAAATTTGGTGGCCAACTCCTCGTAGCTGGTGGATTCGCGTGGGGCGCCACGGTTACCGGTGTGAGCACGCAGCTCTCATTTGTGAGGCCACTCGGCATTGATCTGGGGCCGGTTCTCTTCTTCCTGCTCGTGTTGTTGATGCTGACAGCTTCAGCGAACGCCGTGAACATCACGGACGGTCTCGACGGTCTCGTTGCTGGAGTGAGTACGTTGGTTTTTGGGGCGTACCTGCTGATCGCTTTCTGGCAGTCGCGTAATCCGCTCTTCTATAACATCGAGGGAGCGCTTGATCTTGCAATTTTTTCTGCTGCCGTGCTGGGATCGGTGCTTGCGTTCCTGTGGTGGAACGCGGCGCCTGCGAAGGTAATCATGGGAGATACAGGTTCTCAAGCACTCGGCGGGGCAATGGCTGCGTTGGCTCTCCTCACCAACACGCAGATGCTCCTTCTGATCATCGGTGGGCTGTTCGTGATCGAGACGCTCTCGGTGATTGCCCAGGTCGTCTCCTTCAAGACCACTGGGAAGCGAATCTTCTTGATGGCACCGATTCACCACCACTTCGAGTTGAAAGGCTGGCCAGAGACGACCGTGATCATCCGATTCTGGATACTCTCGGGCATCATGGTTGCAGTTGGTGTCGGGCTCTTCTACGCGGATTGGGTCGCAGGGCCGGGGTCGATGCCATGAGGTACCTCCTTCTAGGTTCGAGCTTGAGCGGTATGGAGGATGTGGCACGCACGAGTCTTCTCGAAGGTGGCGAAGTTGTCTTGTATGACTCTGAGTCTCCGGGGGCGCCCGGGGATCTTCACGGGAGCGTGACAGTTCTGCCCCAAGAGTGGAATCCGGAGTACTTACAGGGTATCGACAGAGTCGTGACCTCCCCCTGGTTTACCGACCTGAAGCCTCCAGTAAGCGATGCGCTTGCTAGAGATGTCGAAGTCATCACAGAAGCTGCATTCGGGCTCGAGCGCATTGATACACCCTTTGTCGGCATCACCGGCACGAATGGCAAGACGATGGTTACAGAGGCAACGACGCACATGCTCGTTGAGTCCGGAGTCAACGCAATCGCTGCTGGGAACATTGGAACACCGGTTACAGGCCTGATCGGCGTTGATGCTGATGTACTCGTGCTCGAGCTCTCGTCGTATCAGTTGAGGTTCTTCGGTCGCTCAATCCCGGACGTAGCGGCTCTCCTGAATATCTCTCCCGATCACCTCGACTGGCATGGCAGTTTCCCAGCATACGTTGATGCAAAATCCCGCATTTTCGCTGCGATGGGGCCAGGTGGGACTCTCGTCTACAACAGTGATGATCCGGTTGTTGTTGGTGCCGTGGAGTCGGCCAGATGCAGCCTCGTGCCGTGTTCCTCACTCCGCGTTCCCGACGGTGGCAACGGTGTTGATCGCGGTCGTATCGTCATCGATGGAGACTATTTTCAGCCCCAGACTCAAGACCCAGCGTTCCTTTTCAACCTCGTTGCTGCAGCAACGCTTGCTCGCAAGGTCGGTGCAACACGGGAAGGAATTGAGACCGCTATCGAGAGCTTTGCTCCCGGCGCCCACCGGAGACAAGTGGTTGACACCACAGACGGAATCACCTGGATTGACGACTCGAAGGCGACGAACCCGCACGCCACTACCGCCGCTGTGCTTGCCTTCGCCCCGGTCATCCTGCTCGCCGGAGGGAGGAATAAGGGCCTCGACCTCTCTCCTATTGGTGCAATTGAGGGGGTCACCGAGTTGATCGGATTTGGTGAGGCGGGAGAGGAGATCGCGAGAGACTCTCATCCGCCCTCGGTCGTTGTTTCTTCCCTCGAAGAAGCCGTTGCAAAGGCTCGGAGCGTCGCGAAGCGGGGGGACACGGTGCTGTTGTCGCCGGGGTGTGCGAGTTTCGATGAATTCTCATCGTACGCTGAGCGGGGTGACTTCTTTCAAGAACTGGTCAAGCAAGCGGTGAGGCCCCCGACATGACGCAGACACTTGATCGACCATCGAGAAATCCGCGGCCTGGCACACGAGCGGCGAACCGTTCTGCTGCTTCCAGACGCTCCGTGTTCCTCCTCGTCATCGTTGCGATGTTGCTGACGATTGGTCTCGGAGCGATGCTGAGCGCGTCCTCTGTCTACTCGATCCAGTCGAATGCCGATCAGTTCGAGTTGTTCACGAAGCAAGTGATGTGGGTTGGCCTCGGGTTGAGTGCCCTGGTCATCACCTCACTCACCCCCTATCACTTGTGGCAGAAGTTTGCCCTTCCGATCTTCGTGTTAGTGGTGATAGGGCTTGTTGCCACACCAATCATCGGGGTCACGAGAGGGGGAGCGACGCGGTGGATCTTGATCGGCCCGAACACACTGGAGATCACGCTACAGGTCGCTGAATTTGCGAAGTTCGCGACGCTCTCGCTCCTTGCTGCAGTGCTTGTGAAGAAAGGTGCTCTCCTCCAGGATGTGAGGCATGTTGTCATCCCTGTTGGAGCGATTCTTGGAACGGTGAGCTTGTTGCTGCTCACGCAACCGGATTTCGGGAGTATTCTCCTCATTGTCGTCCCTGCGTTCGTGGTGCTTGCAGCGTCGCGAGTCCCTCTGCGCATTGTTCTGTCTCTCGCAGGCCTCGGTGCTGTCGCAATGACTGGCCTTGCTCTCTCGGCCGATTATCGCGAGGCACGTCTACGCGGCTTCCTCGATCCGTTCGCGGATGCTGGGAACACCGGTCTCCAGGCAGTCCAGAGCATGGTTGCCCTCGGGACTGGAGGCATGTTCGGAGTAGGGTTGGGCCAGAGTAGGGCACGGTGGTCGTGGCTGCCGAACGCACACACCGACTTTATCTTCGCGATCATCGGGGAGGAGACTGGGTTTGCAGGCGCGATCAGCGTTGTGCTCTTGTTCTCCCTCATCGCGATTGTGGGGGTATCGATTGCCTATCGGGCACCCGACATGTATGGGCGCCTTCTTGCGGTCGGAATCGTTGCGTGGTTCTCGATCCAGGCGCTCGTCAATATTGGAGGTGTTGTTGCTGTGATCCCAATCACTGGTGTCCCTCTCCCCTTCATATCTGCCGGCGGAAACGCGATGATTGCGAGTCTGGCTGCCGTTGGTGTCCTTGTGAGTATTTCGAGGTCATCTGACAAGGCGCTCGCAACAGAGAAAGCGTCGTGAAGTTCGGCATCGCCGCGGCCGGTTCCGGTGGGCACGTGTATCCGGCGCTCGCGGTAGGAGACGCACTCGTCGATCTTGGTGCTGATCCAAGTGATATCATATTCTTTGGAGGAGACCGTATGGAGAAGCGAACCGTCCCTGGCGCGGGGTACCCATTCGTGCAACTCGATGTGCACGGAATCCGACGCTCCTTCTCGACGGAGAACCTCACTCTCCCCCTCAAGATCTATAAGGCGAAGAGAGCTGTCGAGAGTCGTGTCTCAGATGCCGGGATCGGTGCGATGGTTGTTTTTGGAGGATACGTTGCAGGTCCCGCAGGTCTTGCTGCACGGAGATTGAAGATCCCGCTCATCGTGCATGAAGCAAATGCGGTGCCAGGCATAGCCAACCGGCTGCTTGCACCTTTTGCTCACACCGTATTTGTAGCATTTGAGCCTGCGCGAGCGAAGCTGAAGCGGGCAGAGGTTGTTGGCAATCCGCTGCGTGCATCGTTTGAACACTTCGACCGAGATCTCCTTGGACCTATCGCGCGAGCGCGGTACGGGATTGACCAGGGCGCCACCGTGCTTGGAGTCTTTGGTGGGAGTCTCGGCGCCACAGCACTCAACGACATTGCTGACGAGATCGCGGCCGACCCAACACGTCGCTTCCATCTGCTCCATATAGCTGGCGAACCCCACTTCTCGACGTTCTCGCAGTTAGCGTCAACGCGGGACTCTTGGACGGTGCTCCCCTTCGAAGAGGAGATGGAGTACTTCTACGCAGCGTGCGACCTCGTTATTTCGCGAGCAGGAGCAATGACGGTCTCGGAGCTCCAAGCAACAGCAACGCCAGCTATTCTTGTGCCGCTCCCCGCCGGACGGGCTTACCAGGGGGCGAATGCTGAAGACATCGTGAGGGCTGGGGGAGGTATCGTGCTCAACCAAACGTCCAGAAGCGAGATTATTGCCACTGCTCGCAGAATTGTGCACGAAACAGGAACACTCAAAGAGATGAGAGAAGCATCCGCGGCGACACGTCCCGTCGGTGTGGCAAGAACAATCGCAGAACAGATACTGGAGGTGAGTGGTGGCTGAGCAACACGAGATACCTCACCGCGTGCACCTTGTCGGAGCAGGTGGCGCGGGGATGTCCGGTCTTGGCAAGTTGTTGAGCCAGCTCGGTCATACAGTGACCGGCTCAGATATCAAGCCCGGTAGCTCGCTGTACTCGCTCGCTGATGTAGGCGTGACAACGTGGGTCGGCCACAAACCCGAGAAGATGCAGGAGGTTGACCTTCTCGTCGCCTCTTCAGCAGTTCCCCCTCATGACCCAGAGATCAGGGCGGCACGAGAGAACCGTGTTGCGGTGTGGGAGCGCCCGCTACTTCTTGCTGCCCTTACTGAGATGCTGCCCACGATCGGAGTTGCTGGAACTCATGGGAAGACAACATCGACGGCACTCCTGGTAACAGCGCTTCGCGGTCTGGGGGAGGATCCCAGCTTCCTGGTCGGCGGCGAGATGATCGGGTTGAATACAGGGGCACATCTTGGGTCAGATGATCTGTTTCTTCTTGAAGCCGATGAAGCATTTGGGACGTTTCGGCATCTGAGCCTCGAAGGGATTCTCGTCACGAACATCGAAGCTGACCATCTCGACTATTACGGCACAGTTGCTGTGCTTGAGGATACGTTTGCTCAAGTTGTTGGCAGAGTCGACGGACCTCGAATTGGTTGCATTGATGACCCGGGGGTTCGTCGGCTCAAGCAACGTGAGATGATTACGACCTACGGGTTTGCTCCTGATGCAGTGTGGAGGATACGGAACCACACGCACGTCGAGGGTGGACAGAGATTTCAACTCTCGGGACCCGGTGTGATCGTTGATGTGACCCTTCCAAAGCCTGGCGCTCACCTCGCGTCGAATGTTGCTGGAGTGCTTGCACTTGTGGCAGAACTTGGTTACGACGTTGAGCGCGCGGCGAACGTGCTTGCTGAGTTCTCAGGCGTTCGAAGGCGTTATGAGGTGCGTATCCGGGTCAACGATGTGACGATTGTTGATGACTATGCGCACCACCCCACAGAGGTCGCGGCCAACATTGAGGCAGCATCGTTGGCAACGCGTGGGGAGGTGATTGTTGTGTTCCAACCTCACAGGTACACAAGGACAGCGGACTTCGGCCCGCAGTTCGGGTCCCCGCTCTCGATGGCCCATCACGCCATTATCACCGACGTGTACCCAGCCGGGGAACAGCCGATCATTGGTGTGACGGGGCGCATCGTTGCTTCTGCAACGGATGCAGCTGGGGGGAGCACAACATATGTTCCGAATCTATTGGATGTTGCCCCGGTTGTTGCTGATCTTGCTCGGCCGGGAGACACGGTGCTCCTTCTTGGGGCGGGGGACATCACCACAATGGTGCGACCGATCGCTCTTGCACTTGAGGAGAGGTCATGATTGACCACTCAGCAATTCGAGAGGACGTCCCCCTGGCTGGAATGACGACCTACAAGGTCGGCGGAGACGCGAGGTGGTTCGCAGAGCCACGGGACCTTGACGAGCTCAGGTCAATCCTTGCTGTGACGCCGGGAGACACCCTGATCGTGCTCCTCGGCGCTGGGAGTAACGTTGTTGTCTCCGATAGGGGGATAGACGGGCTCGTTCTCCGGCTTGCGGGAGAGTTCGCAGCGATTGATCTTGTACCGAACGGAGACGTTGTTGCAGGTGGCGCGGCACGCCTTGCCAAGTTGGCGCGCATGACGACAGCCGCAGGCCGGGAGGGACTCGAATTTTATATAGGGATTCCCGGCACGGTCGGTGGTGCAGTTCGCATGAACGCTGGAGGACACGGGTCCGAGACTGGTGCCGTGCTCCTTGACGTAGTTGTTCTTGATCTCATCTCCGGTGAAGTGGCGAGCCGTGATACCGAATCGCTCGAGCTTGGGTATCGTTACTCGAACCTCACGGATTCTGATGTCGTTCTGCAAGCAACATTCGCGACGTCGCCTGGAGACGCAGATGAACTCGGATCTACTCTGCGAGAGATCACGAAGTGGCGCAAAGAGAATCAGCCCGGCGGAACTCTCAACGCTGGGAGTGTATTCAAGAATCCGGCTGGTGACTCTGCGGGTGCCATCATCGACCGATGCGGCCTCAAGGGCACGTCGATAGGCCCACTGCAAGTCTCGAGAGTCCATGGGAACTTCATTGTGGCTCAGAGCAATGCAACGGCTCAGGACGTCTTCTCGTTCGTGTACGAGATTCAATCCAGAGTGGAGGCGGAGACAGGGATTAGTCTTGAGCCTGAGATTCGGTTCCTGGGCTCCTTCGAGTCAAGTCGAGAGGTGTTGTGAGCGTGATGGAGCCTCGCGTTGCTGAACGGCGAAAGAGCGTGTCGGAGGAGAGAGCCCGCCGAAGACTCAGAGCAGTACTGGTCGTCATCGTGTTCTTTGCTGTCGCGCTCGCGACGATGTGGTTGATCCGTTCACCGGTCCTAGCAATCCAAGAGGTGAGCGTTATCGGTGCCGAACGATCGGACCCTCGAGCTGCGTTGCAGACTCTTGAGATGGATGTGGGGACTCCAACAAT
>CAYYGI010000010.1:0-6021 GCA_964471085.1 uncultured Acidimicrobiaceae bacterium | reverse complement strand
CGGACCCTCGAGCTGCGTTGCAGACTCTTGAGATGGATGTGGGGACTCCAACAATCGACGTCAACGTCGAAGCCATCACGGCCCAAATATTGAGAGATCCGTGGATCTATGAGGCAGTGGTCGATGTCGGATGGCCGGGGTCGATTCATATCGAGGTCTCTGAGCGCGTCCCCATAGCTGCAGTGCAATCGGGGGATAGTTGGGTACTTGTTGCGCACGATGGAGGCGTTGTTGCTCGAACGACAGACCCGGGACAAGACGGGGCTGCGGTTCGTGTCGACCAAGGGCCTCTTGCTCCGGGGGACGCGATTGATGATCCGGCTACGCTGGGAGCGCTCATGTTCTTGGACGCCTTAGCAGTGGAGCACCAGCCTGGGGCCAGAGTGACAGTCTCGGAGGAGGGGCTCCATGCGGTCGTGGGCGGTCACCTTATCCGCCTCGGTCGTCCGGTTGACATGGCACAGAAGGCGCTCGTGCTCGCAGCCCTCCTTGAGGCAGGAATTGAGCCCGGTGCAACAGTCAACCTCATTGCTCCGACACGACCCGCTGTTGCTCACCCTGTACCTGAACCAGAGGTTGAGGACGGTGGTTGACCTTTAATCTGCCATGAACCTCAACCTATAGACTAAGGTTCACAGAGATACCTTCTTGGGGAGGGATGTCCAATGTCAATAGAAGCGAATAAACCACCATCGACCTACCTCGCCGTGATCAAAGTTATCGGTGTGGGCGGGGGCGGCGTCAATGCCGTGAACCGCATGATTGAGCAGGGAGTAGGGGGCGTCGAGTTCATTGCCGTCAACACTGACGCGCAAGCACTTCTGATGTCTGACGCAGACTTGAAGCTTGATATTGGGAGAGACTCGACTCGTGGACTCGGTGCAGGTGCGAACCCTGAAGTAGGACGCGAGGCTGCCGAGGCTCACCGCGACGACCTTGAGGATGCGCTCTCGGGAGCAGATATGGTGTTCATCACCGCGGGGGAAGGGGGGGGTACCGGCACGGGTGCGGCACCAGTGGTTGCCGAAGTTGCTCGCGCTGCTGGTGCTTTGACGGTTGGTGTAGTCACGAGGCCTTTCGGTTTCGAGGGACGTCGCCGAAGCGTTCAAGCCGAGCAGGGGATACAGGCGCTCAAAGGTGCAGTCGACACGCTCATCATCATCCCGAACGAACGTTTGCTCGAGATCGCCGAACCGTCTACGCCTGTGACTGAGGCGTTCTCGATGGCAGATGAGGTCCTCACTTCTGGGGTAAGAGGGATCACCGAGCTTATTACGACTCCTGGTCTCATCAACGTTGACTTCGCTGATGTAAAGACGGTCATGTCTGATGCCGGATCTGCCGTGATGGGCATTGGGAGATCAAGCGGCGACAGTCGCGCGCATCAGGCTGCCGAGAAAGCGATCACGAGCCCGTTGCTGGAGACTTCAATGGAGGGAGCGCGCGGTGTCCTGCTCTCGATCGCCGGACCGAGTGACATGACCCTGCACGAGGTGAACACTGCTGCCTCGCTCATCTCAGATCACTCAGATGCTGACGCCAACATCATTTTCGGAGCGGTCATTGACGAGACTCTCGGTGACGAGATGCGAGTCACGGTGATCGCCGCGGGATTCGACCGAGATCGCCGCGGATCGCTCACTGCGCACCAACCACGCACTGAACGTTCTGGGATCTTGAGCGAGAGGCGCGAAGACGAGCCGAGCGGCACAGATGAGATGGATATTCCCGGCTTCGTGCGAGGATGATACTTCCTCCGGGCTTCCCCGGGGTTGCGTTCGGCGAAGCCAGTGATGGTGACCCGAGACGAGACGAGTCTTCTCGATCCCGAATCTCGGAAGAGTTAGGAATTTCGTCGCAGTGGGCTCTCATCGACCAGGTGCACGGCACCGAAGTGGTCGCAGCGAGCGCGCCCGGTCACTACGGTGAGGCGGACGGCATCGTCTCTGGGACAAGCGGCCTTCCTCTCGCGATCGCGACTGCAGACTGCGTCCCTGTTGTGCTGCTGGGGGAGTTCACCATTGCTCTTCTCCACGCAGGGTGGCGCGGCATTGCCAAGGGGATCATAGACGCAGGCGTTCGTGGCATTGAAGAGGCTGGCGACTATGTTCGTCTCAGTGTGATCGGCCCGCACGCCAGTTCATGCTGTTACGAGGCAAGCACGGAAGTTGTCGAAGCAGTAGGCGGCCATTCAGCCCGCACGTCGAGTGGCAAGTATGCGGCTGACCTCGCCGCGGCAGTGCGCTCCCGGATCCCGGAGGGTGATGCGTCGACCCTCGGGGTGTGCACGATGCATGATGCGAGGTTTCACTCGTACCGTCGGGATGGCACCGAGAAACGGCAGGTGACAGTGGCATGGATACCTCAGGGCTAGCCCAGGTCAGGGCGACGATTGAGGACGCTGCTGGTGTGGCAGGAGTTCCGGCGAGTTCTATTGCCCTTGTTGTGGTGTCGAAGGGGAGATCGGCCGATGAGGTTGCGAGGGTTGTTGCCAGCGGGCACTCCCTTTTTGCTGAGAACCGCCAGCAAGGGCTCCGTGAACGCATTGAGGGTGGCTCTCGCTCAGGAATTGAGTGGCACTTTGTTGGACCTCTCCAACGCAGGAAGGTCACCTATGTGCAAGCCCACGTCTCCCTGTTGCATTCAATGGACCGTACCTCGCTCGCCAGAAGTTGGAGAGGTGCCGGGGATACTCCGGTTCTGATCCAGTTCAACCTCGGCGCAGAACCGCAGAAATCCGGCTTCCACCCAGAGAGTGCTGTGAGAACTCTCGATGAGTTGCTCGACATCGGTGTGGATGTGCGAGGGGTCATGGCGATTCCGCCGTACTCAGCGGATCCGGAGGAGACCCGGCCGTATTTCACGATGCTCCGTCGAATCTTCGACCAGTATCGTGACCAGTATGACAATATAGAGCACTGTTCGATGGGCATGACAGGCGACTTCGAGGTAGCGATCGAAGAAGGATCGACCATGGTGCGCGTCGGAAGGGCTATCTTTGAGCAGACAGAATACTAGAGACCAACAGGACACGAAACATATGTCGATACTGTGGAAGAAAACTCTCTTTTACCTTGGACTAGTGGATGAGGGGGAGGAAGGGCCGCCAACTGTGGATTCGCACACGGGCGCGGTGAGACCGATCTCGCCTGACCCTTCGCTAGGTGCCGAGTCACAGCGGCGCGTGGAGCCACCTACTCCTCCCGGTGTGGTATCTGTCGCAAGGCCGGGTTCGGGCTTGGTGGGGCGTCGCGTCGAGCCGCCCGAGATATCGCGTCAACGTGTGTCGGAGAATTGGAGACATGCAGAAGCCGGGGTGTATGTGCATCCGGGCAGCGGATCTGCGCCCCCTCCTCAGCCCCCTCCTCGAAGGATGGAACCCGAGGCACACATCGTATCGGCGAAGAACTTCTCCGATGCACAGACCCTCGCAGACTCACTTCACGCGGGGCGCAGCGTGGTGCTGGATCTGCGTGCAACCGAACCCGAGATGGTGCGTAGGATCGTCGATTTTGCCTCAGGGTTGACGTATGCGCTGAACGGGAAGATGGTAAAGACAGCCCTGGGCGTGATCCTCGTAACACCGGCGGGTGTGATCCTCGGAGATGCTGAACAAGCACGTCTTGCGAAGCTCGGCCTCTTCGACGAGTTGAACTGACGTGGAGTTCATTCAGTTCCTTATCCAATGGCTGATACTTGCAATGATCCTGTGGATCGTTCTGTCCTACGTGGTGACGTTCGGACGCATTGCGTGGGGTCACCCGGTACGCAAAATATACGATGCGCTCTCGAAGGTTATTGAGCCGATGCTGCGTCCAATCCGCAAGGTGGTGCCACCGTTGCGGATCGGTGGAGCGGGAATCGATCTTGCTCCTTTGATCCTCATTATCGGTCTCCAGATCCTCTCAGGTCTGCTCGGCTCGTGAGCGAGGCCTAAGAGGCGGTCTCAGAGGCATCCTCTCTTCCACAGCACTGCATGTGTCACCGGGTTCGGGCTATCTTTCCGAGTGTATGCGGGTTGCGCGATCACCTGCTTCCGACCGCGAAGACTGTTGCGTTCGGGTACCGTTCCTTTCGAAACTCGCTGAGGGAGAACCTCTAACCATGTATCTGGAAGACATCAACGGACCAGAAGATCTCCGACACCTCGACTATGACCAGCTTGAAGTGTTGTCGAGAGAGATTCGTGCCTTCCTCGTTGACGCGGTCGACCGAAATGGGGGGCACCTCGGGTCGAACTTAGGGGCTGTCGAGTTGACGCTTGCCATTCATCGCGTATTTGACTCGCCGCGAGACCGAATTCTTTGGGACACGGGGCACCAGGCGTACGTGCACAAGATTGTGACAGGTCGCAGGGAGGGCTTCGCTGAGTTGCGCAAGGAGGGTGGCATCAGCGGCTATCCGAGTCGTGTCGAGTCTGACCACGACATCATTGAGAACAGTCATGCAAGTACTGCGCTGAGCTACGCGTATGGAATCGCGACGGCTCGCCTCCTTCTGGGCGCGCCCGGTGGACCGCGGCGCGTCGTGGCAGTTGTGGGTGACGGCACGCTGACTGGAGGTATGGCGTTCGAGGGGCTGAACAATCTTGGAAATGGAGCACGCGACGTCACGGTCGTCCTCAATGACAACGGTCGTAGCTATGCCCCGACTGCATCAAAGCTCAGCGAGAGCCTGCTGCGAATCCGCGCGAATCCTGTCTATATGCGCAGGCAGCGCAAGCTCGAAGAGGTCGTTGAGGGTGTTCCTGGTGTCGGCGGCGTGCTTGGTCGGGGGCTGAGCGCGACGAAGGCAGCGATCAGGGATATGTGGGAGCCTCCTACATTCTTTGAGGATCTCGGTCTACGGTATCTCGGCCCCTATGACGGTCACGATATTGAGGTCATGGAAGGCGCTCTCCGCAATGCTGAGCAGTTTGATGGTCCGGTGGTGGTACATGTGATCACGCAGAAGGGGAGGGGGCACGCTCCCGCAGAGAATGACAAGATCAAGCTGATGCACGACACCGGGTCAATCAATCCGGGAAGCTATACGGCAGCGTTCGCCGAGACGCTGGTGAAGCTAGGGGAGGTGCACACGAATCTCGTCGCGATCACCGCTGCAATGCCGGACTCGACGGGCGTCCTCTCGTTCGCCGAGCGATTCCCTGACAGATGTTTTGATGTCGGCATTGCCGAACAGCACGCGGTCGGTGCCGCTGCTGGCATGGCCATGGAAGGGTTGATCCCCGTCGTTGCTGTGTACTCGACGTTCCTGACTCGAGCGATCGATCAGGTGAATCTTGATGTTGGGCTCCACGGAGAACACGTTGTGTTCTGCCTTGACCGCGCAGGCGTAACAGGAGATGACGGACCCTCGCACCACGGTGTGCTCGACATGGTGCTCTGCATGAAAGTACCTGGTATGACCGTCATGGCACCTTCGTCGTATCAGGAACTCGAAGTGATGCTTGGAGATGCAATTGAGTTCTGCGACGGCCCGGTAGCGATCCGATGGCCGAAGACCAAGGCGGCGATGGTGGGCCGCGACGAGGTTGGCTCAGGCCTCGGGGCACGAAAGGCGAGAGTGGGGGATAATCGAGTCTGCCTGATCGGGGTGGGGAAGATGCTGCAAGCATGTATCGAAGCTGCTGAGATGCTTGCTCGTGAGGGGATCGAAGCAGCGGTCTGGGACCCCCGCATCGTCAAGCCACTCGACCCGGAGATGCTCGCGGACGCGGCCACCAATCAGGTTGTGGTGAGCGTCGAAGATGGCTATCGAGAGGGTGGTGTCGGTACTGCAATACATCTTGCGCTTGACGACATGGGGGCTAGCACCAGGGTCGAAGTACTTGGAGTGCCGATCGAGTACATTCCGCACGCGAACCCAGATGTGATTCTCGCTCGACTCGGCCTCGACGCCACGGGTATTGCTGAATCAACAAAACGCGCCCTGGCGCGTCTCTAACAAGGTCGCGTACCCAGGGTTCTAGGTGACTGGTGTTTTTCTCGGTGTGGGTCCTCGCGTTTTGTTCCTGGATGA
>CAYYGI010000009.1:8784-14189 GCA_964471085.1 uncultured Acidimicrobiaceae bacterium | reverse complement strand
AGGTCGGTGGCTCTGCCTCTCCCTTCGAGGTGGAGGCCTCGCACGACCGCAACAGGGATCTGATCAGCTTTCCCCATGACGAGGTCTGCTGCTGCGGCAATCTCGTCGATGATGGCAATCTCCGTGACGTGGAGCTCACTGCCATGCGCGTCGGTTGTCCCCACCAGGTCGAGAATCGAGGGGAGCCCAGACACGCCAATCGCGACATCAACAAGACCCCGCCGCCACGGTCGACCGAACGTATCGCTGATGATGACGCCGATGGAAGTGCACGTTCTGCGCTCAATGAGCGTCCGCAGTCGATGCGCGCTGCGATCAGGGTCGACGGGGAGCAGGACGGCGAAGCCCTCGGCAATGTTCGAGCGATCTACCGCTGCGTTCGCGCAGATGAATCCGTGGGTGGTCTGTGCAATGATGAGGTCGCCGCGCCTTCGCACGATGCGTACGCTCTCATCCTCAACGAGTTGCCGGTACGCCTCCTCACTCGGAATTGCTACGATGCGTCCTTCCTGTTTCGACACGACTTTGTGTGTCACCACAACAATATCTCGGGTCTCGATAGCCCAACCATCTGCTGTGACGGCATCGACGATCATGCCTGCCAGATCATCGCCGGGCTCGATCTCTGTGATATCTGGCACCGGTCGTATCTCTACACCCTTCATGACGAGACAACTCTCAGGAGGTGGGCAGCGAACTCGGCACCGTCGTGCGGTCCCGATAATACCGTGTCCGCGGTGTGGATGGCGACATCGAAACTTCCCCCGAACGCCGCGTCAGGCGCGTCCCGTCTATCAATGAAGAGATGGTCAAGGAGCCCACGGTATGCCTCAAGCACACCCTCGGTGCCTCGGGGAAGACCGACACCCGCCATCACCTCGCTCGCTGGTCCTTTGAGCGCGGCACCCGAGAAGAGAGGGCTCACACCCACGCGCCTTGGGTGTGCGCGAACGGCTTCTTCTATCGGGTCGATTGCGAGTATCGGCCAGATCGAGAGGGGGGGGTTCGAGGGCGCAATTATCAGCGTGTCGGCAGACTCGATGGCCTCGATGACACCTGGTGCAGGCACCGCAGTGGCAGCACCGTGGTACGCAAGGGCTGTTACCGCGTCTCTGTGTCCGCGATGAACAAAGTACTCCTGAAAGTCGAGCCAGACTCCACCCTTGACTTCAACGAATGTGCGTACCTCATCGTTCGACGCAGGTAGGAGGAGTACGTCCCCGACACCGAGGTTGTGCGCTAGGTTCGCAGTCACTTCTGAGAGCAGTCTCCCCTGGCTCATCATTATCGTTCTCGCAAGACACATTGAGAAGTCCTTGTCTCCGAGAGTGAAAGACGTGTCGAAACCTAGGTGCGCAAGAGACTCCATGACCTCCGTGGTGTCATCTGCGCGCCCCCATCCCTGAGCACCAACGACTCCTGCGAGCGTGTAAAGGACCGTGTCAGGGTCAGCAGCCACATGAACGCCGTATCGTTGAGTGTCGTCACCGATGTTCACAACTACGGTGAGATAGCCAGGATCGAGTACTGGGCGCAGTGCCCGTGCCATCTTGGCACCGCCGACCCCGCCGGCGAGTAGGGTCACGCGGTGATTGCTGAAACGCCGGATTGATTCCAGAATGCACCCCACATGCTCAAAATGCCAACACTGTGACCCCAATACTATGACATCGCTGACATGACCGCGACACGCCACTCCACGGTCGCCACGGTCGTCACGACGAACGGCTCTGGGAGACTTGAGTTGACTATCGCCGCTATCACCGCGCAAGCCTACGAGTCGGTAGGTCCCATTTCGGTGGTAGGCAGTGCAGATAGCGTGCGATCAGTTGCACACAGCTCTGGTGTGAGGGTGAGTTCAACTCTCGCAGAAGCAGTTGAAGGTATCGGGCCCACCGTGGAGTACATCTGGTTCATTGCTGAAGGAGCAGTACCGAGGCCGGACGCGCTGCGCGCAGCGGTACTGGACGCAGACCGAATTCAGGCCGGAGTGATCGGCTCAAAGATCCTCAGTGGGAGTGGAATGCTCCACTCCGTGGGACTCGTCACGGACGTGTTCGGCGTTCCCTACACAGGCCTTGATCGCTCCGAAAGGGACCAGGGCCAACACGATGTCGTGCGTGAGGTCGCAGCGGTATCAGGGACGGCGCTCCTGGTGCGGCGCGACCTGCTCCACGGGCTCGGGGGCGTCGATGCTGTCATGGCACCGGGTGCAGCCGCGATTGACCTCGCGCAGAGAGCGAGACTCAAGGGTGCCCGCGTCGCCGTGAGTCCGGCATCCGAGGTTGTGTTTGACGTCGAGGAACCCAGAAAGGCACGTTGGCGTGAGGATGCAGGCCGGATCCGAGCAATGCTCAAGGTTTACAGTCCGCTGACCCTGTCGTGGGTTATTCCGCTCGACTTCCTGATTGGCCTCCTCGAGGTAGTTGTCTCTGTCTTTCTCGGGAGATGGCGCGGAACTGACTTTCTCCGGGCGTGGGGGTGGAACGTTGGTCACCTCCCCTCCACGATCAGTGGTCGCCGTCACGCGCTCGTCGGGAGAGCCAGCGGGGATGAAGAGCTGTTCCGCTTCCAGCGGCGCGGGAGCGTCAAGGTCGCAAGGTTGTGGAAAGCAGTGATGGCCTCGCTGCGGTCGAGACTCCCAGGAGACGATCGAGTCAGCATCTCGTCGCTCAATAGAGAGATGCGCCAGCCAGCATTCGTCGTTGGTGCCCTCACTCTGCTCTTCGTGCTCCTCGCTGCTCGCAACTTGTGGGCCGACGGATTCCCCACAGTTGGCTACACGTTCGGATTTCCGACGAGTGGGAGTGACACACTGCGTGCATATGCAGGAGGCTGGAACCCTGCGGGCCTCGGTAGCCCCGATCCGCTGAGGCCGTTGCTTGCTATTGCGGGAGTGGTGAAGCTCCTCACCCTTGACGCTCCCTCGCTCGGGGAGTACCTCATTGGTGCGGGTTCAATGCTTGCGGGTATCTGGGGCATGATGCGCCTGCTTCGGACTTGGTCCATCTCGGCAGTTCCCGGTCTGGTGGCAGGCATCGTGTACATGGCAGGCCCCGCAGCCCAAGGCATTGCAGGCAATACTCACATTGGGACTCTGCTTGCCCTTGGCGTGCTCCCGTGGGTGCTGCGAGTCGTGCTGAAGCCTGTCGGCAAGGGAGTGTGGGCCTCCGCTTCCCGGGTCGCTGCAGCGATTCTCACGTTCGGTCTTCTCGGTGCGCTCTCCCCCCTTCTCCTCCTCGTTCCCGTGCCTTTGATCGCAGTTCTTGCACTTTTCCGGTTCACAGATGTACACGCCTGGCGTGGCCTGGCGCTGTCAATCGTCGGAACTGCTGGGGGGGCGTTGCTGCTTAGCCCGTGGATATGGAGCGCGAATTTCGCTCGGATCGCCAGAGAGGGGTACGCGTTCTGGCACCTCTCCGGAATCGTTGCCGTTGCAGGAATCGTTGTCGCCGTTGCTGGTGTTGCAGCGGCAAGAGGGAAGCTCGGCATTGTTGCAGGATGGGGTGCTCTTCTCGTAGGAGTTGGAGTGCTTGGTTCGCGTTCTGGAGCGTTCGGTCTCGGATATGAAGCAGAGTCGATTGCACTTGTTGTGCTCAGCCTCGGTGCTGCAGTCTCGATCGGGGTCGTTGCGCAATCGGTTGCAGATCCTGAGGGTGGAGGGTGGCGTCGGATTGTCATGGGGGTTGGGTCTGTCGGGATCGTGTTCCTTATGGTGGCTTCCATCACGATCTTGGTTGGTGGGCGGATCGGACTTCCGGCTGACCGTTTCGACTCGGCCTTTGAGTTCACTCTGGCCACGGAGGGTGAGGCTGAAATCTCCAGGATTCTTGTCGTTGGTCCCCCCGAACTCCTTCCGGGCGATTCTCGGATGATTCAAGGTGGTGCTTATCGTGTTGTGTCGGCACCGGTGCCTGATCTGGGCGAAGCGCGTCTCGGACACCCGCTTCCACTTGATGAGGCACTTGAGCAGACGCTCGCGAAGCTCATCTCCGGGGAGTCGAAGCGCGCAGGAGGCGAACTTGCGTCATTCGGAGTACGATGGATTGTTGTGATGGGGGAGAGCGAAGGCTTAGATGCTCATCCTACTTCACGTGCTTGGAGAAACGTTTTTGCTGGTCAACTCGACCTTCTCCCGTTGACAGCGGCAGTCGAGAATACCGTCTGGGTTACAGATGTAGAGCCGGTAGCGAGAGCTATCACGTCTAGCGCGAACCCATGGCCGAGGACAGGGTGGACGTATAGCGGTGAGCCAGAGCCAGGCAGGCGTGTCTATCTCGCCGAGAACCCTGATGAAGGGTGGGGACCCGGCCCGCGGGTGACGACTGAGTCTATTTTTTTTTTTTATGATTATGTGTGCACCGAGTTCTACACGCCAGACGAGGCTCGGAGGACTCAAGCTGTCTTCGTGCTCGTCGCGATAGCATTCTTAATTGGTGTTACCGGATGGGGAAGGAGGAGAACATGAGGCGAGTACTACTTCTTATTCTCGCAGGTCTCGTGGCGGTTTTCGGAGGGATGCAGATCGCTGCTCCCTCCCAGGAAGGCCCGACATTCGGTGTCGTGGACATTCTGGATCCGGATGTGGCTGTTTCGAGTCCGAGCGTTTGGTTCTGCCCCTGGGTCGAGGCTGGAGGCATTGTTGACACCGACATCTTGGTCGCAACCGATGTCACCGTTGACGTGAACCTTACGCTCTTCGACCCACTCAGGAATGAAGCCCCGACGGTCGCCGTCTACAGCATCGTCGGTCCTGGAGCTTTAGGTGCCTCCACAGGGGAGAGTCTGCGCAGAGGGGAATCACCGGCGCTCGTTGAGATCTCCGATGGCCCTGCAGCAGCCGCATCACTGGCCTGGTCTGATGCGTTGCTCTCAGGGGATCGTTGCATCGTGTCGGTACCAAAAACGTGGTACCTCACTGGTGGGGCAACCAAGCCAGGGACGTTCACCGAACTCCGGTTGTTCAACCCGTTCGCTGACCACGCAGAGGTCAAAATAACAGCCTACTCAGAGTTCGGTATCGATCTAGTACCAGAACTCGATGGGTTTGATGTGGCGGGGAGGTCGTGGACAACAATCGACCTTGGGGAGTACCTGCCTCTGCGAGATGAACTGGCGTTCACGGTGACTTCGACGAGAGGCCTTGTGATCCCAGCACTCATCCGAACCGACAATCGGGGGGAGGCGATGTGGCCAGGCACCGCTCGCTCGAAGACGTGGGACTTCCCGATCGTCACGACCGGTGGTCTTGAGCCATTCATTGCTGTCTTCTCACCGGGAGAGGACGATATTGTTGTCAGCATCGACATTGTTGGTGAGAATGGCACGGTGCACGACGCAAGACAGGTCACGATTGATTCGTCGGCACCAGCGCTCATCCCGCTGCTAGATCTTGCAGCGCCGCC